>CAYWGU010000031.1:0-12350 GCA_964457975.1 uncultured Spirochaetaceae bacterium
AAAAGCCAACACATCCAAAAGCAAGGAAAAAAGGCCGTCCTACTGGTAGTAAAAATAAGTCAACAATTAATGCTAATACAGAACCAAAAGAGCCGCCTGTAAAACGTAAAAAAGGCCGTCCTGCTGGTAGCAAAAACAAACCAAAAACTGATAAGTTAGATGAGCCAAAAGAAACACCTGTAAAACTTAAAAAAGGCCGTCCTACTGGTAGCAAAAACAAACCGAAAGTTGATGCATCTGATGAACCAAAAACTGATGTGTTAGACGAGTCAAAAGAACCACAAGTAAAGCGTAAAAAAGGTCGCCCTTGTGGTAGTAAAAACAAACCAAAAATTGATGCTTTAAATTCCACTAAATCAACCACAGAAGAGCTTGGTATTGAAGTGCAAGAGGAACCTTCTAAAACGAAACAAGAACCGAAAAAGGAATAAAGAGAATTTCAATTTGAAGATGTGTTTTCTGCCTACAAATTATTTGATGTTTTCCAATTTGCTAATGAGAAAATAGTCAATTGTAGGCAGCATAATATACCTGAAAAAAATAGGTTAAAATAGCTAAATATTAGGGATCTTGGTATTAAAACTGATCGAAATCAGGGAAATTAACGTATATAAGTAAGACATTTATATTTCTCATATTATTTCAAAACTATTAATATAGATTTTGCCTCTTTTTTGGGCTCAAAAATATACAGAGGGGAAAAGTTAATTAAATAACAGTAATAATTTGATGTAAGAATGTTCTTATACAAGAAAAGTAAAAAGCTTTCCAAGGCAAAAAACCCATTTGAAGGGAAATAATGGCCAGTGTTTAATACGATGTATTTTATGAATCTTTGAAATCGTTAACAGATCCATAAATATCGCAAATGTATAAGTTGAGGCTCCAAGGATTGTTTAAAATTGCTTATAGAGTTTCTAACTTTTAAAAATATAGCAAAGGTTACAACAAAAGATCTCTAAACAAAGTCTCCTAATAAGAGATTTGAAGATGGAAGATTATACACATCACTGAGGGATGAATAAGGAAAATATATAGTTAATTAGCTATCTATTCCCCCTTATAAATTTTTGAGCCCTTTTTTACTTTTTTATTCATCAATATTAGAATTACCAAAAACAAAATCAGTATTAAATTTTTTTCTAGCGTTTCCTTAATCTTTCCTCATGATTTAAACCAATTAAGTGACGATGAATCCTTAGTGTAAACTAAAAAAGAGCTCAAATTTCCAATTAAGAAAATCCAAACTATTATTTTGTCCTTGAATTGTCAAGTCAAGTGCAACGAGGTTCCATAAAAAGCCTCAAATGGACTTTTGTAACCTAAACACTTTCTTGGTCTCATATTAAGTATCATAATTTACACCAATAATTAATATAATCTGAATTTACATACCTCAGTATCAGAGCTCTACAACATTTGGTTTAAGTCTTCTTGATAATCTTCTATTACCATGAAGTCTTCAATCACCACATCCCCTATAACATTCATAGCAATGGAATTGATTCTATCAACAACTACAGATAACATCTCACCATCATCATTAGATAAAGCTATTGCTTTATCAATATTACCATCAAGGAGAAGCTTGATTATTTTCTTATCAAAAACAGTGAAGCTACTATCTGATTGTATTGAAGAGTCAGAGGATTCTTGTTTAATTAAATCAGATTCATCATCTTCTATTATTAGCTTTTCTTGTATTTCACTGCTCTTTTTTCTAACATCATTTACATCTGATATATCTAATTTATAATAGGCAAATCTTTTAGGTACTTCTTTGATTTTAAGTTCTTCAAAAGTCATATCATTAAAATATTTTACATAAGCATTATCATCCATCCAACAGCTAATGGTTTTATAAATCAAATCCTGATTTTTTTCACTTCTTCGATTATCTTGAGGTGAAAGATATCCTGTGGGAATCTTCTTATTATAGCATCTGATGCAGTTGATAACTGAATCAAATATATCCGTCAACTGCCTTTGATCATCAGATCGATAACTTATCTCATTGGTATAATGCATACCATATTTATAGCACTCCAGCAGCCAACTTTTGTTTAGATATTCAACATTTGTTGTTATTGGATATATAGTTTTCAAGCTATCTCTTGGAACATCAAATCCTTTATTTGTTCTCTCATACGACAATAACAATTCATTTACATTTCTTCTTCTGCTTATAATTAATTTACCATTCAATGTACTAGAAACATGAGAGAAACATTCTTCAAATAAAAATACTTCTTTATCTGTCAAATTATTCCAATTTATGTAATCAATTAACATCAAGATGGTATGCAAGGAAAATGTAGGTGGTACATTATTTGAAAAAGCAAACAGAGTATCTTCAAATACTAAAAAAGGTAAATCTTTAAAGAATTCTTCTCTACTTACTTCTGCAATATGCTGCAGATATACTATTTCAAAAGCTTCTTTTAACAAGCCCTGATTCTTATTCTTTTTGTTGTATATTTTTAAAAGACTTTTTAATCGGCTAACTTTATCGTCAATAGCTGAACCATAGATGCCATTAATTATTTCCATAAGGTACACAATCAAGAAAGCCGTATAATTATTCTTAGGAATTTTCCCTTTAATAATAATAGTTCTGAAAGCAAAATAATTAACAAGTTCCTTTTTACTAAATTTGGTAAATTGAATTTCAATATTCTTATTTATTGAGGGAGATTCACACTCATCATCCTCCACTTCATATTCAATTTCTTTCATTAAAATTGCATCCGATATAAATGATCCTATTAAACTTTTCATATATGTATCTAAATTTTTTCTATCCGATTCAAGACGCAGTTCAGGTATTTTTGTATAAGAACCTCTTACTATCCTCTTAGAAAACATCGGTAAATCATTTTTATCTTTATACTTCATATTATTTATAATTCCTAACCATTTTTAGACGAATTCAGATTGTTTATCACCCAAATAGTATTTATCCTTTAAAGCCTTTAAATCTTGTATTGATAAGTTAAACCCATCCCTTGAATATGGGTTCTGTGTTACCCATTTTGCAACAATAGATTCAACAGCAGCTTGAATTTTCACTCTTTGTTTAAATTCTTGCTCTTCTCTTTGTTTAAAATAATAACTATTGTTGGTACAGACCAATTTTGGCAAGGCCTTACTACCACAGTTATGCTCAATAGAATCAATAATAAAAGAAAAGAGATCATTTATAATGGGTACAAACCTATTTTTAAAAGAACAAGAATAAGATTTTCTTATTCCATTATTAAAATCATGCTCCAATTTATTGTCAAAATCTATATACGATAGCTTGGTATAAGCAGGATATAACACCAACATGCTATTACAAATTAGTTCATTATTTTGATATTTATCCAAGGTTAATAATTCACTGACATTAAATCTATATTCTTCTAAGGTGAATAAAAAGTGCTTTTTATATAGATTCCTCAAGATGAATCTTAATGAATCATCTACAATAAATAGGATATTTGGTGAGTGCCTATATTTCTTGTTCAATTCAAATACTGCTAGCAATTGTCTTATTCTTGGAGTTTGGGTCTTTAAAGAAAAGTTATTCTCAAGACTTGTATTTTCAAATATTAAAAAGGGTAAACTATCGATATATTTATCTTTATAAAGTAAATCCATATGCTGTATATATAATATTTCAAAGGCTTCTTTGAAGAATTTATCAAATGAGCTATCACCTTGATAGAGGTTTTTAAAATCATTGATTTTTTGGAATTTCACCTCATAAGAATAGCTATATATCCCATTAAGTATTTCTCTTAAATAAAGTTCAATAAATGATGAATGGTTATTTAAGGAAGGAGGGATATTGTTTCTAACCTTCGTCCTAAAACCTAAATAGGAGATTAATTTCTCTTTCGATAATGAAGAATATTGAACTGGTAACGATAATCCTAGAAAATAACAATTAGATTCTTCCTCCAAATCAAGGTTTTTAAGAATCATGGCATCTGCTATAAAGGTTTCTACTAGGGTGCTTCTATATTCTTGCATTTCCATAAGACTAAAATCAGGAAGCCAAATAATTTTGCTTTTAACATGCGTGATGCAAAGCATATTTCGTGTAAAATAATTATCAACTGCAATTTCTATTTCTGATTTATTCATTATGCTTTACCACTCCACGACCCATTATATATATTTAAAGTATTGAAAGGAGATAATTCACAGATAATCATTTAATAAATAGCATAGGACAAGTTTAGTTAGTTTCATTGTAGTGCTGTTTTATTTATTTTAATAGTAATAATTATTGCAATTCAAGAATATTATTCTCCAACAATATCTTTATTGTTGATGATAAATTTAAGTTCTTCCAAGGGAGAATTATAGAACATTTTATAATAAATATTCTTATCAAGCCACTGTCCAACTAGCTTATCAATTAGCAATTGAGCTGATTGATATTCATCACGTTTTATTTTAGCTATCGTAGGATTAACTTTATCAATTTTTCCTAGCTTTGCATTCCTCAGACGAGTTCCCATGCAGTGATGTCTGATAGAATTGATCGTTAGTGACATGAATTTTTTAACAGATACCTTTTGCCACTCTTCAAGATAAAGCTCTCGTGTTGTAAGAATACCATATTTAATTACTTCTTCCTTGAATGAGGTATAGTTTAATAAAGTTGCATTAAGTGTTGGTTGATATAAAGCTCTAACACAATGATAAGGTTTTACGTCTTCAATTCTACGTTTAACCTTCATCAATTCTGGTAAATATAAGAAATCAAAAACATCAAAATGCATCTTCTCGATCTCATCTACTAGATATGAAAAGCATTGCTGCAATACATATTTTTCTTTGTCCTTGTAGCTCTTTTCTCTATCTATATAAGATAGATGGGATATAATAGAAAAAGCATCAATTTCTTTATCAAACATTGAACTGCTACTAAATAATTCAAGAGAGGTATTATTTGATAATTCTAAGACTTTTTGATTATCAATATTCTGTAAATATACTATTTCAAAGGAATCCTTTATTGCAGATAAATATTTGTCATCCAAATTAGTATAAGCAATCAATACCTCATCCAAAATATTCCATTTCTTATAAAGGGAGGAACCATAAAGGCCATTAACCACCTCAGTTAGATATATAAGAAGAAATGTATAATAATTGTTACGTTCTTCTACAACTCCATCTTTTAAATTTGATCTATACTTAAAATAAGAAATAAGCTGCTTGGTTGATAATAGATAATACTGAACATTATTTTTGATAAAATCGGAACTTGTGCAATGACATTCACCATAAAAGTCGATGTCTTTTAGTATCATAGCATCAGATAGGAAAGTACTTACTTTTGATTGATCATATTCCTCAATAGCTTGAAAGGATTGAGGATATTTTATTCGTATAGATTTAGCATTATTTTTAGAACTCTCCAAATAACTCTTTGCAATATCTGTAATTTCTTTCTTCGTCATTCCCTTTCCCTTAATTATGTATCTTTAGATAAAGATATATTAAAGTTTTCATTAATTGCAATGCTATTTATCTATAAAAGCCTTTATACCAAAAATAATTACTATTTTTGCATTGAAAATTCATTTACTATGATTATCGTACACCATGGATAATTGCATGGAACGTATCCATGGTATATTATGCTCTATATAAGGAGAATTAAACATGACAGATGAATCACTATTCACCCAAGTATTGGACTTACCAAAACCCTGGAAAGTATTAAAATCAGAATTGGTACCTACTTCAAAGACAAATGAGATGGAACTACATATTTATATTGGCTGGACTGATGGTGCAACGTTCCCCTGTCCTGATGATAATTGCAAGGAGACTGAATGCAGCTGCTATGATTTGTTAAAAGAGCGTACATGGAGACATCTCAACTTCTTCCAATACAAATGTTTCATTCATTCAAAGACACCACGAATCAAGTGCAATGAACATGGTATTAAAGCAGTCAAGGTACCCTGGACTACACCAATAAGTGGATTTACCCTTCTCTAATGAATGTTTAATTCTAAAGCTTCATGGCAAATGCTGTTGGTGTTTACTTTAACACACAACTAGATTATTTATTCTAAAATTTGAAAATGTGAAAAAATCTTAACCAATGGTGTTATTTAAAATTAGTAGTGATATGTTGAATGATTAGTTGAATTTATGGCAATTTTAGTGGCAATAAACTCCTCTTATTAATGGTGCCTATTTCTGTAATAATTATTACTCAACTAAAACCCATAATCTTCCCAAACTCATAAATTGAATGTTCTAAAAAATTAAAGCTAGAGGTTAAATTCCAACAGGAACAATTTTGATAAATATGACACCACAAGTGTCACATTAATTACTCTTATCTTTCCAGCAATTTACTTACTTGGTTATCAACAACATCATCATTTTCAAATTAAATAAGGCTTACTTGATAAGTACTATAATGAAAAACATTCCACGTTTATTGGTGATAGATTACACTGCAGAACAATAGAATACTTTAGTTTTTTACACTCATGCTACTGTTACTAATTCTAAAAATTCAAACTCCTTAAAAGCCAATTCGTGCTTTTCTTTCTGGAAAGCCTATGCATAATTTAGATTTTAAGTAATATCTTCTTTACAAATGCTTTAACATTTTCGATATCATTTTCATCTAGATGGGATAATGCGCTATTATAATTAGAAATCATATTCAAAATATTGCTATCTTCAGGTTGGTTTTTAAGTAATTTTTGATACCTCATTAATACGCCTTCTGGCATTTTACCTTGGCACATAAAGCTATCAATGATTTCATTTGATTCTGAAATCAAATTCTTTATTTCATCCAACATAGACTTATAATAACTCTCTGATCCACCAAAACCGGCGGTTCCAAATAAGACAATTTTCTTATTTCCCAATTGTTTAAAATATTCTTTCAGTTCTTCCGTGCAAGTGCCCTTAGAAACCCAAAAGCCTACAAATAATATATTTTCATCATGTCTAGTAACACGTCTCAGTTTACATCATCTTGAACTTTACCAAAATAAATACAAGAATTTTTATCCAAAGAATCTTTAATTGCTTTAGCAATAATTTCTGTATTTCCCGAATTACTTGAATAAACAACACTATATTTCATGCATTCTCCTTTGTTAAAAGCATTTTAAATAATTTAAATTTCTTTAAAAAGCCCCCCACGTATCTAGGACACAAGAAAATACTTTTGGTATTAATATCGTTCTATTATAAGGCTTAAACATCAAAAAAGTTACCCCGATGTTTATAATTTTGCTTACACAAATAATAATATTCTTGCTTTTTATTTCAAATATCATTGATGGTAGCTTTAGACCTTTTTACTTCTACCCATTATATATGACAAGTCTTCAAGAAAAACTCTACCAAATACCTTACAATGCAAAAATAAAGATGGTTTTTGTAATTCTCGTTACAACCTGCACGGGAATTTTGATATTATATATCCTGCTTAAGGGAATAAGCAATTCCAAGGACAAAACAATTCCAGAATATATATTTTAAAAAAAAATTGAATTGTTTATTTTCAAGCCTTTGAACATTATTAAAATTGGTGGTAGTTTTAAGCATCAAGAAATAGAAAATATTTTATGCCAACGACTATACTAATATAAATATTTTGATACTTTTAGAAATTAATTAAGAACTGTTTGTAATGGGTCAGTATACAAATAGCATTCTGAATGATAATATTTTAATAGAAGGAATAAAATAATTGAAAATCACTAATACCTTAAATAAAAAAGAAAGAAATGATATTACAGAGCTGAATAAGCTATGTAAAATTGAAAGAGTTCCAAACTTTGATCCTGATATTTATATTAATCCGGATCTTCCAAGTTTTTATCTTGAATACAAAGATGATATATTGATAGCCTTTTTATCATTGTTTTATGTTGATACCATAGAAATGGAAGTTATTGCAGCAGTGCATCCTTCTTTTAGAGGTCAAGGATATTTTATAAAATTACTAAACGAAGCTAATGAGGTCATTCCATCAAATTCAACAATTCTATATCAGGTTCCATCCAATTATGTTGATAAGGATAAATTAATTAAGAAGGGTTATACCTTTCATCATGGCGAAGAAGAGCTAATAAATAGAACCTCTGCGGACTCAAAAAATGTTCTAAATACACTAGAAAGCAAAGATATTAAAGTTGTTGCGAAAATTATAGCAGATGCATTTGGTGGTAAGCCAGTAGAAGAAATAGAATTTTTGGAGTTTCTAATAAATCAAAAAAATACACTTACATTGGTTTTAAAAAAAGAAGATATAGTAAGAGGTTTCATTGCAATTTCAGATTCCTTGTACGTAAATACTTCCCATGTATTTGCCTTTTGTGTCGATAAGGATTTCAGATCAAAAGGCTATGGTAAAAAGATGCTATGCAATCTACCAAGTAATATTAATGGTTATGTTTTAAGAGTTGATTATAATAACGCTCCGGCAAAGAATTTATATAAACGAAGTGGATTTGTTCATTTGTCCAGCACTGAATATTATACCAAAAGTTAAGCGAAAAAACTTAATACTTAATTATAAAAATATCTTATAAATAGATATCAAATTTAATTAAGCTTTTGATAGAAAGCCACATTGATATGCTAGTAATGAGCACCATCTAAATAACACAGAGTTCTTTATGCACAATGATTTATTTTTACCTCAAAATATTGAATATATTCATAGCCAATTAAAAAAGGGTAATAGATGATAAACTAATTAGCGATTCCACTGCATCTCACGAAGGTGTACTGCAGTATACCTTTGCAAACCTGCAGATTGCAAACTATCTTTATTTGAATGATGATAAAGATATATTTCAAAAGAATATAGAAAGCATCTTTAGCATTAAAGCATAAGCAGCATCAGATAAAATTAGAAGAATGCAAAAATTAGATATGATTCATCAAGAGAATATAGAGCAAGATGCAGGATTAAAAACACTAGTACTTACTACAAAAACTAGAAGATTTAAATAACAGATAATCCAGCAATCAGAAAAATAATTTCATTCAGCATTAACAGTTGCGGAATACAATACCCATCTTTCTCTGCTAGCAAAGGAAAATAATACTCTATAAAATAGACGTTAATTACTCCCTAGTAGCATATAAAGATGTTTTAATAGAAAAAGAAAACTTTGAATTAGTAAAGAATAAAAAACATATTTATTACAAATATTTAGGTATAGATAAATAAATTACAAAATTATGAAAAAAAGATTTATAATGGCGTATGGGAGATAGCTTTTCTAAATACAAATAACCTTTAGGAGGATTAGATTTATGACAATGCAAGAAGTATTTGAAGGTTTTGAAAAACTTCATTCTTACAGTTTTTCAACATTGCATGGGGCTTATCCAGAAAACAGAATAGCACACTTTCTAACCTATGATGAGGACGGACTTTATTTTCAAACAATGAATGGCAAACCCTTTTTTGACCAACTTATTAAATCCAAAAAATTAGCTGCCTGTGCTCTAAATGCAGAGGAAGAAATGAATGATATGGAAACAGAGGGAATGTCTTATTTCCCACCGGAGTATTACATTTGTTTATCAGGTGATGTAACAACTGTAAGTGAAGAAGAAGTTCATAAAAAAGCACTTAAGAATCCCCAAAAATTTGGTCCACTTGAAAAGGATATTGCACGTTGTCCTATGATTACAACTTTTGTACTCAATAAGTTCAAAGGTGAGGTTTATGATTATGACTTTGAAATAAGAAATCGTGTACACAAGTTGAAGAGAAATAGATTTTCCTTCAATGGTTCAACATTTATCAAGCCAGAATTTACACTTGATTAATAAACCGGCAACTCATGTGGTAGCTACAACTCATTTTGTACTATAAATTCCATTCAAAAATAAATAACTTTTATGTAATTTATAAGGAAAAAATTAAGGGCCCGACTTGTCGGAACCCATCTGCATGCAATTTGCAATCGTACATGGCAATTATAAATAATTAATACCTCAATCATTTATAAAAATAAATACCTAAACAATTAATTTTGATTATTAGCTTCTAGTATTAAAAAAATAATAATCATTTTCAACTACTTCTTAGTTGCCCACAAAACATTGTGTAGTTTTAGAGAACTATCTGTATTGATATCAGAAAAGCCTGAGGTTTCTAGATGCTTTTCAATATCCTCAATTAGATATCTTTTCTCAAAAGGAGGACCAAATTCTGTTTTTTCACGCTTCCAATCTATGATACAAATTTTACCATTATTTTTAAGTACTCTTAAACTTTCTTTCAACAAATTATCAGGATCTTCCAATTCGTGGAAAAGAGAAATCATTAACACCAAATCAACTGTTTGATTATTTATACCAATGCAGTTCCCATCCATAATAATGGGAATAATACCTTTGTATTTTTGAGAGAGGTTATTCTTCATCCAATTTACCATGTCATTAGATATATCTGCTGCTAAAACAGTTCCTTCGCCCATTAATTCAAGAAAAGCACGACTAAATAATCCTGTTCCAGCACCAATATCTAAGATAACAGAACACTGTAAAAGTTGTAATTTTTTCCAAATAAAGGAAGGTGGAATAAATTTCAACCTATTTGGGTTATTAAGTTTCTCAAAGTTTTTAAAATTGAATTTAGTATCCATTTTTACCCTCAAATAATAGATCTTATGCCTTTTTACAATACCTTAGAAGAGAATAAGTTTTTCTGCTTTATGGCTATAAGAAAATGTGGATGACCAAAAGGCAACTGCACTGCACCAAGTTTTTTTCCAATTGGAACCATGCTTATAGTTTTCCCTGGTTTATATATTTTCAACTTACCTTCTGGATGCATAACTAGGCTGTTGATATTGCGCGCAGTAAGAGCTGCATGCTTTACAGCAAAAGCACCTAACTTCATTTCAGGAACATCAGTAATATCACCAATAGCAAAAATATCATTTTGTCCTATCACTCTAAGATTACTATCAACTTTAATGAAACCCTTTTCAGTTTTACTAATTCCAGAGTCTTTGTCAATCCAACCACTTTCAATGCTCATTCCTACTGCCTGATATACCAAATCAGCATCATAAATTTCACCTTTTTTATCACTCCAGGTACCCTTAACGTTGGCAGATAAAATGGTGTTATTTATTATATTGACGCCCATTGATTCTAAAATTTTAACAGCACGATTGGTCATTTTTTTAGATAAGCTACCTAAAATTCTACTTCCACCATTAACAATGGTTATCTTTTTATTTTTCCAACGGTATGCAATTTCTCCTGCAAGCTCCACCCCTACTGAACCGCCTCCAATAATTATAATTGATTCTGCATCTTTAATTTTTTTTGCTTCATAAACAACTTCTTCCTGACGTGCTTTCATATTTGTTTCAGAACTATTTAAATAGGACCAACTAGGAAATTTTGATCCTGTAGCGATTACAAGAAAATCAAAATCAATATCAGTGTCATCATCGAGTAAAAGTTTTTTTTCTTTTATACCTATAGCTTTTTGCTTAATATGCTTTACATCTGGAAGTAGCTGAGAAATTTTTCTTCGAATTGATGGGGAGAAATCATCAGGCTCCACCAATGCACGTAACTGTGCAAAAGGAACTTCAACATATTCTTTGGGCTCAACTAGTATGGTTTCAATATTCTTGTTATTTGAAAGAGCAGCTGAAAGATTTTTACCAGCAACACCACCACCTACTATTACAATTTTTTTCATTTACAATTACTCCATTTTTTCTGTTATTAGCTAAATTATTTTCATCTAAGTTTGTAGTTAAGAAAAATTTTCAATAATTATTAATTGACATGATTTTTTTTACTTAAACAATAAAAATTTTAGTAGATTGTTAATTGGGTACTTTAGTAATTAAATCATGGCTCAAAAGAAAGTTCCAATAATATTGCAAGAAAGAAAGTCTAAGTAAAAATTATATAAATAAAATTCTACTTCTTTGAAAAAAGAGGTGAAATAAAAGCAATTGCAACATTAATTTTTTATCCTTTAATTCAATTAAAATTTGTTAAATATCAATTATTATTACTTAATCAAGAGTATCTCTGCTATATGGTAAAGTCAAGTAATTTATTTTGTGATAATTTATAATTTTGGTTTAATTGAATAGGTAAAAACATTTTAAGAAAATGAAATATTGAACACTTAGGCATGCAAAATATAAGTTCTATATTTTTTATCTTAACCTACAAAGATTTACAAATCATGAATATATACGCAAAATAATAAAAAAGATGCGTAGTTAACTCAATCCTATCTACGCAAAATGGCTATAATTATGCTTGTTAAAAAGATTATATACAGAGACTAGATTTATAAAAATTGG
>CAYWGU010000031.1:12450-25736 GCA_964457975.1 uncultured Spirochaetaceae bacterium
TATTTTATTCTATATTTGTAAATTTTTTTTCACAATTCAATTTAATGCCTGAAATTATTTTTATCAAATCATCTTTATTAACTTTCGCGCAACTATAAAGGTATGCTATAATTAAATATTAATATTATCATTATATAAATTATGATGCTTAATTGCTTAGGGAAAACATATATGTCAACAACAAAAATTTTTGATGCTTCAGATAGAAAAGCCATGGAAAGAGTTAAAATAGCTTTTGCTGTATTTAAAATTAAAGAGGGAAAGATTCATCCCGTTCTTGTAACTGACGCGCTTTGCAACTTATTTAAAAGAGATAGAGAATCTTTGATGAATTACTTTTCAACTACAATTGGACTTCAGATTTACCCAGAAGATCGTCCGATAATTAATGAAGCATTTAAAAAAATATCAAAAAACCCAGAAATTCCAGTAAGCGTGGAATACCGATTTCACACTATTGATGAGCCGTTTTTTTGGATTCAAAACGATGTTACACCTGAAAAACTGGATGATGGATCTTATATTTACTATGTTTCCTATAAAGACAATTCAGCTGCTCATAAGATAACACCTACAAAAGAATTACTTGATATATTTCAGATACACAAAAAAGGTAATGAATCTTTGTATGCAGACGATAAAGAATTCAATTTACAAATTCTTCATACGGCATTAATTCAGTCAGGATTCGTTTACTGGATTTATGATATTAAATCCCAATTAATTACATCCAATAACTGCTTTGAGGGTTTATTTAAACCTGATACATTAATAAAGGGATACCCACAATGTCTATTCGATTTGAAGATATTGCATAAAGATGAAAAGGAGAAATATTATTCAGCTCTGTATAAAGCAATTGGAGATGGTGAAATAACCCAAGACAATTTTAAAACTATAAATTTAGAAACAAAAGATTATACTTTAATGCATTATAGATTCACACCAATAAAAAACAAAGACAATACTGTTCGAGCAATTATAGGAACCGCCGAACCTTATTCTTCGAACAATAAAATTTTTTCAATAATTAGATCTCTTTTAAATCAAAATGAACTAATTACATGGAACTACTACATAGAAACTTCAAAATTGAGCATTGGAAAATCTGAAATCAAAACAAAAGAGCTTGAAATGGACAGGTCAATTATTCATAAAGCCTTATTAAATGGAACTATCGAAATTCCACAAGAACTTATTGAAGGCAAGAAAAAACAAACTTACAAGATTATAACTCTTACCAATGATATAGGAAGTGAGCATAGATTTGAAATAACGCATACCCTATTAGATGAAAAAGGAATGGCTAATGCAATTCTTGGAATGGCACGTGATGTTACAAAATACTATGCCATGGAAGCTAAATACATAAAGGAACTTGAAAAAGCAAACACAAACAAGACAGCTTTTCTTGGAAGACTCTCCCATGATATGAGAACTCCTCTTGGTGCAATATCATCCCTTTCTACTTTTGGAATTGATGAGGTAACAGATAAAAATGCACTTTTTTACTTCTCAAAGATCAAAGATAACAGTGAGTATCTACTCACCTTTATAACAGATGTGCTTGAATCAAGAAGGATTGATGAAGGTAAGCTATCCTTCCAACCAGAATTGTTTATTCCACGAATTTTATATGAGCAAATTATATCAATTATCCAATTAAGGGCATTGGATAAAGATATAAAACTCGTACAAAATAACAAAAAGGACTTTTTTGAATATACTTTATTCAATGATATTTCAAAAATAAAAAAGGTATTAGTAAACTTAATCAACAATGCAATCAAGTACACTCCTAAAGGAGGAACCGTTAGGATAAAAAATAGTAGCATTAAGATTGATGATGAATCAATCCAAATAACATGTTCTATTTCAGACAATGGTGTTGGTATGTCCAAGGAGTTTCAAGAACATATGTTTGAAGAATTCTCCCAAGAACACAATAGATTATCCTTTGAAGAAGAAGGATCTGGACTTGGACTTTCCATTGTAAAAAGAATTGTAGAATTACTTGATGGAACCATTGCTTGTAAGAGTGAATTAAATAAAGGCACCACCTTCACCTTAACCTTTAACTGTAAACTTGCAACAGAAAAACAGGTTAAAGAAAATAGCTCTACTTTGGAGAAAAATACTCATAAAACACTTAATAAAAAAAGAGTGTTAATCTGCGAGGATAAAAAAATCAACATCATGATCGAATCAAAGTTATTGAAGGATAAAGGTATTATAATTGATGTCGCTCAAAACGGTTTAATTGGTATCAATAAAGTCAAAGAAAATACATATAATGCAATATTGATGGATATTAGAATGCCAGAAATGGATGGACTTTCCGCAACAAAAGAAATAAGAAAATTCAACAAAAAGGTTCCAATTATTGCACTAAGTGCAAATGCAACACAAGAGGATAAAATAAAATCTCTTGAAGCTGGAATGAATTACCACATATCAAAACCAATCAACAAAGAGGAGTTATATAGAGCATTGTTTAAATTCATAAAATAATTAAACAAAAGAAAATATTAATAGCCTCCCATTAATCGATGAATTATGAAAGATCTCCTTAAACAACTTTCAAGTTTGCAAGACTAAATGTTAAATAATTAATTTCATGAAATTCATTTACTTATTCTATTTACCTTTATTAGCATTCACAAAAACCAAATATAATTTACTTGTTATTATTGAGAACTCCTTGTAAAGTATTATGTGATGCAGTTGCATAAAATTAAAAAGAGGAGAACAAAATGAAAATTTTATTTATAGGCGGAACAGGAACCATTAGCACGGCGATTTCCAAACAATTGATAAGCATGAATGAAGATTTATATATTTTGAATAGAGGAACAAGAAATAAAGTCTTAGGAGATAAAGGCGTCACCTATCTCACCTGTGATATAAATGATGAAATTGCGGTTAGCAAGCTTATTGAGAATTTAACCTTTGATGTTGTTGCTGATTTTATTGCCTTCGAACCTTCTGCTTTAAAAAGAGACCACAGACTTTTTAAGAATAAAACCAAGCAGTTTATATTTATAAGTTCTGCATCAGCATATCAAAAACCTCTTATGGATTATAGAATTACTGAAGGCACCCCTCTTGCAAACCCATATTGGGAATATTCAAGAAAAAAGATTGATGGTGAAAATTACTTGATGAAGTTATTTAGGGAAGAAGGATTTCCAATAACAATAATTCGACCAAGTCATACATATGATAACAGATCAATCCCTTTAGGAGTCCATGGCGACAAAGGAAGTTGGCAGGTTGCCAAAAGAATGCTAGAAGGTAAAAGAGTAATCATTCACGGTGATGGTACTTCTCTGTGGACAATGACATCAAACAAGGATTTTGCTAAAGCATTTATAGGACTTTTAGGAAATATTCATGCAATAGGTCAAGCAGTGCAGATAACTTCGGATGAATCTTTAACCTGGAATCAGATATATAGTTCTATCGCTCAAACATTAAATGTTGAATTAAAACCATATTATGTTGCATCAGATTTCCTAGATGCTGTTGGACCCTACGATTTTAAGGGTGGCCTTATTGGTGATAAAGCAAATACTGTTGTGTTTGATAATAGTAAATTAAAACAACTTGTTCCAGGCTTCAATGCAGAAATCAGATTTGATCAAGGAATAAAAGAATGTGTTAAAAACATTTTAAGTAATCCTGAACTTCAATTAGAAGATAAAGAATTTGACATGTGGTGTGACAAGGTAATTGATGCCTTGGAAACTGCAAAAACAAGCATTCTAAAATAGTGTTATTAAAAATTATTCTATCAAGAAACATCATGTTTATGCCAAAATAACATAGAAAAGAATCCTCGCTATAATTTAAAATAGTGAGGATTCTTTATTATCTAAGGAGTTTTTAATATATTGGAATTGTTATTATGAAACTTATTGTATTATCGTTTTCATTTAAGAGGGTATCTATTTTCCAACCATGGCTTGAAATAATTGATTTAACAGTTGAAAGACCTATGCCAAAACCTTTACCTTTACGACTAGTATCTCCTCTATAAAAGGGCTCAAATATATGCTCAAGAGACTGCTTTGTAATTCCCAATTTATTGTAATTTCTCAAAGATATAACGATTCCTTCATAATTTTGAACAACACTAAGGGCCATTGATTTAGAGGTATCTCCATATTTAATTGCATTTTCAATTAAGTTTTCAAGGGCCCTATTAAGCATTATCTCATCAAATTTGGTGGTATATTCTCTATTTATTTCTAACACCCATTCAAACTTAATATTTTTTAAACCAAGTTCAAGATTTGCTTTTTTACTAAATTCCTCTAGAAAGATATAAAGATTGTTTTCTTTTAATGAAGTTTTAAATCCTTGATCGGTTATTTTAATATAACTAAGTAAAGATGCAATTCTATCCACCATTAATAAACTTTTATCATGAATTATATTTAGATAAAGTTGCTCAGCCTCTTTATCCTTCGCCATTCCATCTTGAAGCGCCTCGGTATATCCAATAATTGATGACAGAGGAGTTTTCAAATCATGTGAAACACCTGCAAAAAATCGTGATAACTGATGCCTGTCTTCTCCTATTTGAATTCTCATATTTTCAAGAGAGTTATCAAGAAAGATGAAACAATCTTTTTCTTTACTTACTATTGGCGTATCATAATCACCTGAAGCAATTTTTTGTGTAGCTATTTCAAGATTCTTTAAATGTTTTCTCATTTTGTTGATGCCGTAAAAGGAAATAAAGCAGATTATTAATAAAACATATCGACTTATAAGCATTATAAATACAGTTTTTTTAGTTACTAAAGGAAAAGCTGCATAAACAATGTATTGATTTCCGTCAGTTAAAATAACTTCTTTTTTTATGGTAACAGTTGGAGCATTTTCGATTTCAATTAAATTATAAATTGGTCTATCATCTTTCAGAATAATAATATTCATGAATGAGGGATCAGCTTTAAATTTTTCAATCAATTCTGATTCACTTCCTACATTATCTAAGTTATCTAAAATAACATATTCACTATCATGCATAAATTTCGAGAAATTTTTAATGGTTTTGTCATTGGTAAAAATATCACTTGAAAAGGTTACAATAGGAATTATTACAAGAACTATAAAAGCTAGTAAAAGAGGTGTTAATAATAAAAAGAAAAAACTATTCTTCTTTTTTCGTTTATTTTTTATCATTTAATTTCTCCTTTTCAAAGAAATATCCTTTTCCTCTAACATTTTTAATATATTGCGGTAGGTGGTAATCTTCTTCTATCTTTTTTCTAAGTCTTTGAATATAAACAGTAACTGCTGAAATATCACCATATTCCTGTAGCCAGATTTGGTCATAAATCTCTTGAGTAGAAAAGGTTTTCCCTGCATTTTTCAAAAGGAAAGAGAGAACTTCAAATTCTTTTATAGGTAAGGGTATTATATTACCTGCCTTTTTTAAACAATAACTATCATCTATTAATTCATAGTCATCAAATTTAGTATTTTGGTTAGAGTCACCCTCATTTTTAAGTTTTTCTCTTCTAATGATGGCTCTAACTCTTGCCACCAACACCTTTGGAGCAAATGGTTTTATTACAAATTCATCTGCACCAATTCCCAATCCCATAATTATGTCTTCATCAGCTTCTCTAGCTGAAACTATAATTACAGGGATTTGGGAGGTATGTCGAACTTTTGTTAAAAATTCAAAACCATCAATGCCAGGCAGGTTAATATCAAGAAGAATCAAGTCAAATGCATTGTTTTCTAGAAGAATCAATCCTTCTTCAGCAGAAATAACACAATCTGCTTCTATACCCTCTTTATTTAGGTATAGAGTTTCAAGTTGAGAAAGTTCAACTTCATCTTCTATTATTAACACTTTTGCGTGCATTAAAAGTCTCCTTGTCCTAGTGTGATGCCAATGTAAGGTTGGATGGTATTGGATGCACCATACGTATAATTAGCTCCTAAATCTATAGATAAATTATCACTCATATCATAGCATAGATTACCCAATAATACACCTGAGGATTCACTAAGAACATTTATTGAAGATAGAGAAAACCTTAAATCATTTGGAAGTGATGCTGATAAAACGGCTCCTAATTGATGAGTTGCATCAAAACTATTTGGACCAATTAAAGTCACTCCGTCTTGATTGTAATAATACTGAGCAATGAAGGAAACCGATGTATCTGTTAGACCTTCTATGTCTTTCATAACTTGAATTCCAGCAGTTCCTGAAAAATTAAACTCACTACCATCATAAGATTCAACAACTTCAGCAATTATATCTACATCTGTAAATATCGAAGTAGAGGCAGTTAATGCAATTTTAGTTGGTGATTGAGCTTGATCGTAGGTATAGAATCCACTTAAACTATACTCTCCATCCCCAATTACCTTTTCCATTCTTAGTGTAACTCCAACATCTGTTGGATCATAATCACTCGTATTAGGGAAGGTCAAATAAGCATATAAGTTATCACTGCCTAAAGGTTTGTTTATTTTAATTGCCAATGGTCCTTCTTGCTCATCTTCTGGCGATAGTGGGCTGATGGATGATATATTCAAGAAGTTAGCTGGACTATAAAAATACCCAACCCCCATATTTAGAGTTTGCTTACCAACTCTAAAGTAATAATCATCAATTGCAAAGTCATAGAACAACTCATCAATATTAAAAAAATTATACTCCTCATTTACAGTTGGTGTAGTCACATCATCTTCTGTGTTTTCAAAGGGAAAACTTAAGCTTGCTTCAGCATAAAATCTTGTATCAGTTGTAGGTCTGGCACTTAATTCAATTCCTGTAGAAATATTTGAACTTGAAAAATAAGAGGGTTCACCTTGGGTATCAAAATCATATTTAAGCCCAGTTTTAAATTTGAAGGAATAGGAACCAGAAATTTCAACTCCACTTGTTAATAAATCATCTACTAGATTAATGTTTGAAGAGGATGTGACAACTTCAGTTTCAAAGAGATTATCACCCTCAAATAAACTATCATCTGAGAATAGTGAGTTATTATCCATAATCTCAGTGTTTTCGAAGAGGGAGTCCAAATTATCTGCAAAGATAAAGGTTGGAACGATTGCTGCTATTAATAATGCACTTATTAGTTTTTTCATTTTTATATCCTTAGTTATTTACTCTTTCGATGTAAGATTTGGTGAAAACAGAGTCTGGAAGATCAGCTGTTGAAATATTTCTAATTTGAATAGTTGTCTTTTTACCTTCAACTAATTCATCCTGGTAGATCATGTATGTTGGCATGTAGTTACCATCTACAACTTGGTATTTGGTAAAATAGCTGCTTCTAAGTAGAGTATTATTTTTACTGAACTCTTCTTTTTTTAAAGTAACATTGCCATTCTTTGCTACATATAGCTTTTGAGTGGGATATGTGACTTCATCATTTAATGCTTCTAAAGACAAGATGTTAACTTCATAGCTACCCAACTTTCCCTCGTCAACACCTACAACCTTGTAATCTTCAAGTAAACTAGAAGAGGTAAAATCTGAATTGTTAGCGTCAGAATTATTGAACTGCTCTTTCATTGAGGTATGAGAGAATTTTCTACTAGATGGATCATAAAACCAAAGGTTATCATCTATCTTTAAATAGCCCTGTCCCTTGTTGATGGTAGGCTCTTTTATTAACATCAAGAATTTATCACCATCATCATCCCTGAATTGGTACACTACAGTTTTATCAATACCATCTTCAGGGTCTTCGCTTATCATTGAAAGAGTTGCACTGAAATCAGATCCTTCAAAGTTTGATTGACCATCAATTATTTTTAGGATTTTAGTTCCTTCATCTACTGTGGTTGCAAATGCAGTTGTTAAAGTTATAGCTGCTAATAATGCCAATACTGTTATTGTTTTTTTCATTTTATTTCTCCTAGCGTAGCTCATCAGCTACTGTTTTTTTCAACGCGTTATTAACAGGTCTTGAGACTGCAAATAAACTTATCAATGTTACCAATACTGCTACAAAGGCTATGAAACCAATATTTATAGGAAAGTAGAGGTGATTATCTTTTAGAATTAGGGAAAGAGCTCCTTTGCTCGAATTATTTGGAATAAAAGATGCCAACCTGGTTATAACTAACGCAGCAATCAATCCATATGGAACACCTTTCAATGCAATCAGAATTCCTTCTATATTGAAGAGTTTTTTAACATCCTTTTTTTGCATACCCATGGCTCTCATGGTTCCAATTTCCAATACTCTTTCATTCATTATTAATCTGAAGGTATTTATCAAACCGATCATTGTGATTACTAACATTATGAAGAATATTACATAGGCAATTATGTTTATGATGTTTAAAATTGAAATCACGGCTTCTGTGTAATCACCAAGATTTGAAATGGTAAATCTAGTACCTTCCCAGTCCTGTCCTACTTCAGTTACAAACATACTCATTCTTGTTGCCATAAAACCACCGTCTTCATCATCTTGAGGAAGAGGTAAAATTCCACCATTATTTTCAATAGAGGTTTCAATGGTTTGCTGAATGGCCACCATATTATTTGCATCGTTTAGCTCTATAGTCAGTGATTGATACTCACCTTTTTGAAGCCCTAGCATTTCATTCAAGCCATCTATTGCTACATAGTTTGAAGAGACACCAATTAAACTATTGCTTTGTACAACTCCAATTATGGTATATGAGGCTACATTCTCCTGTCCTGAGACGGTTTGAAAACTAAATACAACATCATCTCCAATATCAACTGCAAGATCATCATAAGCATCCTGACTTAAAATAATGTTATTGGGATCTTCGATTCCCACCAAAGCACCTTCAGTTAGAACTAAATTATCTTTTAGTGTCTGTTCTTTTTCCCAATCAATACCGACTACTGCGCTGCTGGTTGATTGACTGTGAAAAATCACTGTTCCAGAGACATTAGATCTTTTTTGGTAACTCTTAATCAAAGTAGAATCTACTTCATCTATAGCAGCTTGTAGAATATCTACATCAGATATCATACTTACCACTTTCCCACTTTCCAATTGTTCATCACCATTTATATATATGTGACCACCAAGAGAAGAAGTAATTCCATTTTCAATATTTACAGTAAAACCTGCTGTTAAACTTTGGATTACAATTATCACCATGGTTCCAAAAGCAATTGCAAAGGTGAGCATATTACTTTTCTTTTTGTGTCTATTTACATTTCTATTTGCAATTTTTAAATAATTCATACCTACTCCTACTTACTCATTGCTTCACGAGGTGATATTCTAAGTGCTAATGCAACTGGATATAAGCTTGAAAAGACTGATACAATTGTAATTGCAATTACAGATAGGATGATTGATATACCACTAATTCTAGGTATAAATACATCACCACCCAGTATAATTTTGGTAAATGTTCCTGTTGCCTGGAATCCTATTTGACCTGCAATTCCTAATAGAGAAACACCCAATATTATTCCCAATATTCCAAATACGATTGTAATGAATATTGTCTCCAAACTAATCATATCTCTAATATAACCCTTGGTAGCACCTAGTGCTCTCATGGTACCAATTTCATTGGTTCTCTCAGAAATTGAAACTACCAGTGTATTCATAATCACTATTACAACTACAATTGCAATTATTGCTAAAATGGCATAGAACACAATTGAAATTACATCAGCCATTTGTGCTGACATACCTGCACCTTCTGTCCAGTCGTAAGCAGTTAATTCCAATCCATTTTGCGCAAAGGTTTTATTTAGATCTTTGATTACGGTTTTAGAATTTGCACCATCATCAATTTGAACTAACATGTAGCTATAAGCATCTTCATTAATTGTATTAAGTTCATCCCTTAAAGTTGTGTTGCCTAATATATTGTAGATATCATCATTTTCTGCATCGGAAAACAAATTTGAGTCGCCTGATGCAAATAAATCATTATTAGAATCTGCAAATAAGCTATCTCCTGAGTTTGAAAATAGATTATTTTCGTCAAACGATCCCAGCTTTGATTTTTCATCTTCATTTAAATTTAAAGAAGATTCATTGTTTAGCAATATACCATTTAGTGCTCGAATACTTTCTAAATCCAAGAAACAGATTAGGGATATATCCATTGAATCATCTTCGTATTTATGCACTCCTCTAATGGTAACCTCACGAATTTTTGTTCCTGAAGTTTCATTCATGCTAGTAATGAGTACTTTATCACCAACACTAATTTCCTCAGTTGTAGATGTATTTATTAAATCCAGTGCAGATTGAGATAAAACTACTCCTTCCTCACCCAGATTTAAGAAGCTTCCTTCTACCATATTTATTCCTGAAGGGAACATTTTCTCATAATCTTGAGGATCGACACCTCTTAAAAGACCAAAGCCAGTACCATTTTCTCCAATTTGAATCAAACCAGCTGAATTGATTTGTCCTGTAATATCGCGAACACCTTTAACCCCTGTAACAACCTCTTCAATTTCTGAAAAATTATCGATTGTTGCATTAGCACCATCAGTATTCATTGAAGGCTTAATAAGAGAAGGAGATACATTTTCTGTAGGAGCAATAAAAATACTACCGGTATATTTATCCACGTAATTTTTTTCAATTCCAGTATTAAGTGTATTTAAAATACTGGAGCCAATAATAAGAATTGCCACATTTATGGTTATTAAAACACCTATAATCAAAGTCTTTGATTTATGTAATTTTAAATTCCTATAGGCAAGTTTTGCAGCTGAAAAATTCATAATTACTCCTCTTGGTTTCTAACATTAGAAATAATCTCACCATCTTTTAGTTTGATTATATGATCAGCAATGGAAACAATATCTGGATCATGAGTTGAGAAAACAAATGTAGTACCTAAATTCTTATTCATCTTTTTCATAAGTTGAATGATACCTTCACTACTTTTCGAATCAAGATTTGCTGTTGGCTCATCAGCTAATACTATTGATGGTTTTGTAACTAGCGCCCTTGCAACTGCAACTCTTTGCCTTTGTCCACCCGATAACTCATTAGGTTTATGTTCCTTCCATTCTTCAAGACCAATTGTTTTAATTAAATAATTAATCCATTCTTTATTCTCTTCCTTTTGTGCTTCTGTTTGCTTCCCAAACAACAAAGGGAATTCAATATTTTCATAGATATTTAATACAGGAATTAAATTAAATGACTGAAAGATAAAACCAAGGGTTTCATGTCTTAGCTTTGTAATTTCTTCCTCTTTAAGACCATTTGTAACTTTATTGTCGATGGTTACTATCCCATTATCTGAAGTATCGATGCATCCAATCATATTTAGAATGGTAGATTTACCAGAACCTGAAGGACCTGAAAAGGAAACAAAATCTCCTTTTGTTAATGAAAAAGAAACATTTTTTACTGCATGTACTTTTGTTTTTCCTAAAGAATAATATTTATCAACATTATCAAATTTGATTATACTTGAACTGTCTAAACTCATTTTATACTCCCGTTAATTTATAAGTTAAATATAATCAATATTACTATTACAATGAATAGAAACTAAATTAACATTCAATAACAATTTGTTATTTTGGGGAGTCATTTTATTTCATTTAGGTTAGAATTATCTCTTTTCGGTGAGATTAAAAAAATTTTAAATCAGAAGATATTTAGGATGGAAAATTTTGATAATCAATAGTAAATTCATTAACCACAGACTCTGTGCATTAAGATGGAACATCAAACCAATTTGATGAATGCTCTAAAGTATCTATAAAACAACACACACTAGTTTTGCTCTAAAGTGAACTTAAGGCCGATGACAGCACTTCTTTAATATATCCATAAACTTCATCCCATCGACAAGTAAAACAGTTTGTTCAATGAATATAAGCAACATGAGTTACTGAAGATTAATAAACGAAACAATTATTGATATATTTTAACTTTTAAAGATCTTCCTATACTTTTTGATTCTTCCGAATTTTTAATATTCACTTTTAGCCTTGAATTTTTGCGTGAAAAAAGAGAAGCCTATTTCAACTTCTCCTGTAACTAAAAATTTTAAAAAAATATTATTTAAGTGTATCCTCTCTAAAGCGAGACAAGAATTCTAAGGTTCTTGCATTTTTAGGATGAATGAATATTTGATCTGAGGATCCTTCTTCTTCTATTTTACCATCAGCCATGAATACAACATGAGATGAAATATCCCGCGCAAAGGACATTTCATGTGTTACAACAAGCATGGTCATTCCTTCACTAGCAAGTGTTTTCATTACTTCCAATACCTCTCCTACCATTTCAGGATCAAGGGCACTGGTGGGCTCATCAAACAATAGAATTTCAGGATCCATTGATAAAGCTCTTGCAATAGCAACTCTCTGCTTCATACCACCAGATAACTGGGAAGGTTTTGCATTGATATATGGTGCCATTCCTACCTTTTCAAGGTATTTCATAGCCTGCTGCTTTGCATCTTTCTTGTTTCTTTTCAATACTTTCATCTGACCAACCATGCAGTTGCTTAATACAGAATGATTGTTGAATAAATTGAAGGATTGAAATACCATTCCAACCTTTGCTCTATAAGCTTCTTCTTTCATTCCACCATCAGCTACCATGGTATCATGAAATACAACACTTCCTGTTGTTGGAGTTTCAAGAAGATTTATGCATCTAAGCAGAGTTGATTTACCAGAACCAGAAGCACCAATAATTGTTGTTACATCACCAGTATTAACAATAAAATCAATATCGGTTAGCACTACATTTTTGCCAAATGTTTTTGATAAATGATTGATTTTTAAAATTTCACTCATTATAGTCTCTCCCTCTTTGGATAATGTGCAGAATTCATACCACTTGTATAAGCAAGGGTATCAGTTGTTGCTAAATCAAAGTTAGCAGGACCATCCATCTTTCTCTCTAGTGCTCTCATTATTCTTGAACAAGTAAAGGTTAGAATGAAGTAAATAATTAAGGTAACAGTTGCAGCTTCAAAGTAGGTATACAAAGCACCAGAAATACTCTTAAAGGTAAAGAACAATTCAACAGTTCCAATAATTGACAATACACAGGTATCCTTGATGTTGATGATCAAGTTGTTACCAATTTGAGGCATAATTAAACGAAGGGCCTGTGGTAATATAACAGTAATCATTGTCTGGAAGTGATTCATACCAATAGCTTTGGCTCCCTCTGTTTGACCAATATCAACAGAAAGAATACCACCTCTTACAGTTTCAGCCATATAAGCACCAGTATTAATAGATACAATTAATATTGCAGCCTTCCACATTCCCATATTAACTCCAAAGAGTTGGCTTGCACCAT
>CAYWGU010000032.1:0-22663 GCA_964457975.1 uncultured Spirochaetaceae bacterium
GTTATCAGAATTGAAAGGCTTTGATTTAAGCAGTTCAACACCCTTTCAAGCAATGATATTTCTTCAAAAGTTGCAAGATGAGATTGATGAATTGGAATAATTAATTTTATTTGATAATGACTAATAATATCAGCATATTATTGTAAATCTATATAAAGTTTAAATTTGTGTTTATTGTTATTTTTGTGCAGTATATGTTATAATCTAAGATGTTTTATTTTGTTATGGGTAAAGTAAATACTAACTTGTTCCCATTCTTTGGAATATGAAGGTAATGCATGATTGACAAAGAGGGTTAATACATCTATTATAAAGTCAGTTGAATATTAGATTTTTGGGGACCGCAAAAACGCAGGTCCCTTTATTGTTGTAAAAATATATATAGGAAAGAATATTTTATGAAGAAATGTATTACTCTAGATCCTTTATTTGAGGAGTTTTCTCCGCTACTTGATGCAATGGATATTATTCTTGTTGATGTGGAATCAAATGAAGGCCCATATGAATGTAAGATGAATTGCATTATTATGTTGAAAGATGGAGAAGTTGGAGTTATTGAAACCGCCAGAGTTTTTAAACTTATTAGAACTCGAATGGAATTAAAATTAGCTCCTGAGACTGATTTTTATTTGGAAGTTTCTACTCCAGGACTTCAAAGAAAAATCAGAGATGCTTATGAATTTTCCTTGTACAAAGGAAAAAGAGTTAGAATTTATGATTTACTATTAGGTGCTTGGGTATCTGGTATAATTAAAGATGTAGATGAGAAAAAACTTTATCTAACATCTTGTATTGATGAAAATAATAAGGCATTGGAAGATGACTTAGAAGTAAAATTTGAAACAATACAAAAAGGTAAATTAGAATATATTTGGGAGGAGAATAAACATGCCAAGTAGTATAGGCGATTCAATTATAAAAATGGTTGAAAGTGGTATCTCACAGGATTTAGTAATAGCTACAGTTGAAGACATTCTTAAGGCTGCATATAAACGAAAATATGGTAGTGATGATAATGCTGTCATAACAATTAGTGATGATTTAACTTCTGTCGACTTATCCAGTAAAAAGATGGTTGTAGATGAAGATAATTATTATGATGAATTAAATGAGATTCCTCTTGATGAAGCAAAAGTATTTAATGATGAAGCTGAAATTGGTGATGTTATTCTTATTGCTTTAGATATTAATAAAGAATTTGATAGAATTAGTGTGCAGAGCGCAAAGCAAAAGGCACATCAAAGCTTTAGAGATATTCAAAAAGATGCTATCTACAGTGAATTTAAATGCAAGGAAGGCTTGATTATTAATGGTTATTTTAACCGCCAAGTTAGAGGTGATATTTTTGTAAATATTGGTTCTTCAGAAGGTATCCTTCCCTCTCGTTTACAGTCTCCAAGAGAAAGTTATGGTCAAGACGACAAGATTAAATGTTATGTTGAAAAAGTCGAGAAGGGTGATAGAGGTGTAAGAGTTATTTTATCTAGAACATCTCCTGAACTTGTAAGACAGTTGTTTGAGTTAGAAGTTCCAGAAATCGGACAAGGCCAAGTTGAAATTGCAAGAATTGCAAGAGAAGCTGGTTATAGAACAAAGGTTGCAGTACAATCAGGTAATATTGATGTAGATCCAGTTGGTTCTCTTGTGGGATTAAGAGGGATAAGAATTCAAACTATTATAAAAGAAATTGAAGGTGAAAAGATTGATGTATTAAATTTTGATCCAAATCCTGTTAATTTCATTATGAATGCTTTATCTCCTGCACAAGTTCTTGATGTTGTTATAACAGACAGACTTACTTACAGAGCAATTGCTATTGTTGATGAATCACAATTATCACTTGCAATTGGTAAGGGTGGTTTGAATGTAAAACTTGCAAAGAAACTTTGTGATTGGAATATTGATGTAAAGACTCCAGCTGAATTCCAAGCTATGAATATCCCAACAGGTGCAAGGGATAGGGCAGAAGCGTTCTTCAATGATAATCCTGTATTAGAATATGATGAGGATGTAATTGTAGCTGATGGTCAAGAAGGTTTTGTAGCACAAGAAGGTACAGTTGATGAAAGAGATACTGGTATTTCAGCTGATGAAATAGAGCTATCAGAACTTCCAATCGATGCAAATATTATTCAAAAGCTTCAATTCCACGATGTTTACACTGTTGAAGAATATGTAAACTTAACTGATGAAGATTTTGTAGCATTTGGTGATTTCACTGATGAAGAGAAAAAATCATTGCGTGATGTGGTCTTGCAGTATGTAGATATTGTTGAAGAAAACGAAGATGAAGATGAAGAAGAAGAAGAGTATGTTTGTCCTAACTGTGGGCATCCAATTACAGTCAATATGACTGAATGTCCTAATTGCGGAACCGGCTTGGCTTTTGAGACAGTAGAAGAGAGCGAGGAATAAGAGATATATATATGAGTGAAAAGAAAGCAACTTTAATCAAACGTGTTGGTAATGCAAAAAAGATCGAGTCTCAAGAAGAAGAAAAAAAAGAGATTACAGAACCTACAGCAACTTCACAAAAAATTGAAAAGAAAAAAGTTGTTGTTGTAAAAAAAAGAGTGGTTAAAGTAAAACCACAGGTAAATACAACAACAGCAACAATGCAAAGTACTGCTGGTAAATCATCAATTACAAAAGTAGATGAAAACAAAAAACCATCGGTAACTGCAGCAAAAGCAACTGATACTAAAAAACCAGCAACAACTGGTATTAAAAAGAAAACTTTACATGTATCAACAAAGTTAAAAGGACATACTTTTGCAAAGGGACAATCTCCATTGCATACTGGTCCTGTTATCATAAGATCTACAGAATTACCTCCTGTACCAAATCAGGGTCAAACTGCTAAAGCACATGCAGAGTGGCAGACTCAGAATCCTAATGGTACTGTAGAAAGCAAGGTTTTATCCGCAGGCCCAAGAGTAGCTGGTACAGTTGGAGGCAAACCTGTTGGTGGAAGACCTGCCAACCGTGGTGGTTACAATAGAAGTGCTCGCCCTGGTGATACTCGTACTGGATACCAAGGAAATAACAACCGTAATGGTACTGGTGGTTATGCTGGTGGTAGTACTGGTGGTAGTACTGGTGGTTACAACAGACCTGCTGGTAATACAGGTGGTTATAACAGACCCGCTGGTAGCACGGGAGGTTATAACAGACCCGCTGGTAGCACGGGAGGTTATAATAGACCCGCTGGTAGCACGGGAGGTTATAATAGACCCGCTGGTAATACAGGTGGTTATAATAGACCCGCTGGTAATACAGGTGGTTATAATAGACCTGCTGGCAGCACTGGTGGTTATAACAGACCAGGTGGTAACACTGGTGGAAGTCCAGGTGGTTACAATAGACCTCCAGGTGGTAATAGCAGCAACTATCGTGGCAACAATAACAATAGAAGTGGTCAAGGTGGTTTTAATCGTCCTGGTGGCGGTGCACGCCCTGCAGGTGGATTTGCTGGAAAAAATAACAACTCAGGTCCACAGCCAATTGGAAGTGGAAAGAGCACAAAGAAAACTTTCAACAAGAGACGACCAAATCAGTCTTATCAAAGACGAGATGCTTCTCAAGAGAAGGAATTCCAGTTGCAGAAGAAGAGAGAGCAGGCAGCAGCAGCACTTGCATCTGTTCCAAAAGTAATTGATATAATGGATTCAATTTCTGTTGCAGATTTAGCTAAAAAAATGAACTTAAAAGCTAATGACATTATTGCTAAATTATTTGGTATGGGCATGATGGTTACAATTAACCAGATGGTTGACCACGATACAGCAGTAATTATTGCGGAAGAATATAACTGTCAGGTTAAACTTGTATCTCTTTATGATGAAACAATCATTGAAAGTGAAGACGATGCAGTTGAAGATATGGTTTATCGAGCTCCTATTGTTACAATTATGGGTCACGTTGACCATGGTAAAACAAAATTATTGGATGCAATTAGATCAACTGACGTTGTTGGTGGTGAGTTTGGTGGTATTACACAGCACATTGGTGCTTATAAGGTTAACTACAAAGAAAAGGGTGAAATCGTATTCTTGGATACTCCAGGACACGAAGCCTTTACTATGATGAGAGCTCGTGGTGCACAAATTACTGATATCGTTGTATTGGTAGTTGCTGCAAATGATGGTGTTATGCCACAAACCCGTGAAGCTGTTGATCATGCTAAGGCTGCAGGTGTTCCTATTATCGTTGCTGTTAATAAATGTGATCTACCAGATGCAAATCCTGATAGAGTAATGCAACAACTCTCTGATCTTGGTTTAATGCCAGAAGATTGGGGTGGTACAACATTATATTGTAAGATTTCAGCATTGAAGAAAGATGGTATTGAGGATTTATTGGACACAATTTTACTTCAAAGTGAAATTCTTGATCTTAAAGCCAATCCTAACACAAGAGCTGAAGGTAAGATTATTGAATCAAGAATTGATAAGGGTCGTGGTATAGTAGCTTCTGTTCTTATCGAAAAGGGTACAATTCGCCAAGGTGATCACTATGTAGCTGGTATTTATCCAGGACGCGTAAGAGCACTGTTTAATGATAAGGGTGTTAAAATTACTGAAGCTGGTCCTGCAACTCCTGTTGAGATTATTGGTTTATCTAATATTCCTTCTGCTGGAGATCCATTTCAGGTTACAGAAACTGAAAAGTTGGCTAGACAGGTTGGTGATAAAAGACAAGAACTTGAAAGAATGGGCGCTAATATTAATAATAAGTTCACTCTTGATACTCTTTATGCAAAGGTACAGGAAGGTTCAATACAATCTTTCAATGTTATCATAAAAGGTGATGTACAAGGATCTGTTGAAGCACTTCAAGGAACACTTGAAAAACTATCAACTTCTGAAATTAGATTGAATGTAATTCGAAGTTCTGCTGGTGCAATCATTGAAAGTGATATCACATTAGCATCTGCTTCAGATGCACTTGTTATTGGATTTAATGTAAGACCAACACCTAGAGCTTTAGCATTAGCTGACCAAGAAAAGGTAGAGATTAGAAAGTACAATGTTATTTATGATGTAGTTGATGATGTAACATCTGCTATGGAAGGTATGTTGACACCACTAGTTAGAGAATTTGAAATTGGTAAGGTTGAAGTTAGAGATATATTCAAGGTGCCAAAAATTGGTGTAATTGCAGGTTGTTATGTAACTTCTGGTAAGGTAAAAAGAAATAGCCTTGTAAAGGTTATTAGAGACAATATCCAGTTAAGTAAATCATTGATTAAGCTTACATCCTTGAAGAGATTCAAAGATGATGCAAAAGAAGTTTCAATGGGTTATGAATGTGGTATTGGACTTGAAAATTTTCAAGACCTAAGATCTGGCGATATGCTAGAAATTATTGATACTGAAAAAATAGCTAGAAAACTTGTAGAAGGAAAAAAATAATGAGTCGATATAGTCAAAAGAGAATTGAATCTAAATTGATTGAAGCTATAAGCACCCTTATCGTAAAAGGAGAGATTAAAAACCATAATGTTAGCACCTTAGTTAGCATTCCAAAAGTTAGTCTCTCTCACGATAATGCTTATGCTACAGTATTTGTTTCTTCATTCTTAGACGACGATTCACTTCAAAAGAGTGTGGATGGACTGCAAAGTGCAGCTCCATTCATTCAGGGGAGAATTGGTAAGTTTTTGGGAACACGTAATACTCCTAAACTTACATTCAAAGCTGATACATCTTATGAGGAAGCTCAAAGGATAAACCACTTAATTGATTCGTTGGTAAATGATGAAGAATAATTCGCACATTTTATTGATTGATAAACCAAGTGATGTAACAAGTTTTAGATCACTTGGTGCAATCAAGCACACTGTTGATAAAAAAGTAGGACATACCGGCACTCTAGATAAGTTTGCTCATGGTCTTATGATTGTATTAACTGGAAGCATGACAAAATTAAACATTCTATTTTCTGGCATGGATAAAAGATATACTGCGATAATCCGTTTTGGAGAAGAAACAGAAACTCTTGATCCAGAAGGAGAGGTAGTAGGAAGTGCACCAATTCCATCATTAGAGAGAATTGAAAAGGAAATAAAGGAAAAGTTTGTTGGTGAAATTCTTCAGGCTCCTCCAATTTATTCTGCAATTCATGTTAATGGAAAAAGAGCCTATCAAATTGCAAGATCTGGCTTGAAAATAGAGATGAAAAAACGTCCTATAAAAATTTATGACTTTGAAATTATAGATTTTGATGGACGTGATTTGTCGTGTTCAATCAAGGTTTCAAAAGGAACATATATTAGATCTATTGCCAGAGATTTGGCACTTGAGTGTGAATCTAGAGGCCATTTGGTATCACTTGAAAGAACTGAAGTTGGACCTTTTAAAGTTGAAGATTCAGTAAAAGCAGATGATGAAGATGGCTTAAAGGATATGTGCAGCAAAACTGATGAGCTGATTTTAATGCTAGATAATGTTTCCATTTATGAAATTGGTGATGATAAATTATTTTATCTAGCTAATGGAAGAAGCCCGGATGTTAAAGAATTAAAAGCAATTAAAAAAGTAGATGATGCTAGCTATGCAGCAATATATAGTGCAGATAAGGTGCTTAGAGTGGTTGTATCTATTACAAGAGATGGTGAAGTTGGTGGTATAATATCTCAAGTACATCCATGTTTTGATAGAATTAAAAGCGATATTTAATTAATGATGAAAGAAGAAATTTTTAGTGAATGGATTAAAAATCCATCAATTATAAAAGAAAATGTTTCACTTTGTATTGGTGTTTTTGATGGAGTTCATCTTGGACACCAAAAGATATTAAAAAGATGTGTTAAAGAGTCAAATTATCCTGTTGTCATGACATTTGATAAAAACCCAAAAATGGCAGTTGGAAAGCAGAAAATGGTAAAGGCTTTAAAGACAAAAGAACAAAGACATTATTTGTTTGAAAAAATGGGTTTTAAACTTCAGGTGATTATTGACTTTTCTCCTGAAATACGTAATCTTAGTGCAGGTGAGTTTATTTCTCTTTTGTACAAGAAGATGAAAATAGATAAATTAGTTGTAGGTGAAGATTTTAAACTCGGTTCCATTGAAGGCCAAGCTGGTCCAAAAGGAATTGAGACAATCATGAACCAATATCAACAGGGAGCTCAGGTTATTATCATGAAGCCAGTATTTGATACTGAGGGAAAGATAATTAGTAGTTCATTGTTGAGGAAATTAATCATCAAGGGCAATTTTGACGTAGTTCAAATTTTGCTTGGTTGTTCGTATCAGCTGGATTTGGGGGTAACACCTTCTCAATCTTTCGGTGGCGAATTGCAGATAAAGAAAGAAGACTTAAAACAACTTGTTCCAAAACAAGGTGTTTTTGATGGATTTTGGAGCGATAGCAATCTAATTACCACAATAACAATTGATGGGAATATGGTTAAGATTAATCCAATAAATCATTCTTTCGAAAAAAATAGATTTCTGAACATAGTTCAGAAAAGAGGGTAATGTTTATGCTAACTAAAGAGCAAAAAGATGAAATCATCACTAAATTTGGTGGTTCTGAAGCTAACACAGGAAGTACTCAGGTACAAATCGCACTATTAACAGCTCGTATTAATGATCTACAAGGTCACTTCAAAGCTAATCCTAAAGACCATGCATCACGTCGTGGTTTATTGCAGATGGTTGGTCAAAGAAGACGTCTTCTTCGTTATTTAGGTAATAATAACCTTAATGCTTATAGAGAATTGATTGCTGAATTAGGCATAAGAAAATAATTTAGTTTCAATACAAAAACTCGTAACCTTTTATAGGAAGCGAGTTTTTTTATTTGGAAGTACACGTTATTTATCATTGAACAAGATTAGAAAATAATAGATAATAATATTAATATGAATAGTGCTAGTTTCAAAAGAAAGAAGAACTATTAAAAAGAATCAAAAGAATCAAAAGAATAAGAAATAAGGAATTAAAAAATGTTTGAAACCCAAAAAGTAAGTGTTCGCATCGGTGATGCCGAGCTAGTATTTGAAACTGGAAAAATTGCAAAGCAAACAAGCGGTGCAGTTTATGCTCATTACGAAGGTAGCGCAGTTATAGCAACTGTTTGCTGTGGTCACAAACCTTCACAACCTTTGGATTATATTCCATTACAAGTAGAATATAATGAAAAGTACTATGCAGCTGGTAAAATCCCTGGTGGTTACTTAAAGAGAGAAGGTAGAGCAAAAGATAAAGAAGTTCTAGTTAGTCGTATTATTGATAGACCTATGAGACCTTTATTTGATATAGCTTTCGGTCGTGAAATACAAGTTGTTCCAACTGTAGTATCAAGTGATCAAATCAACACTCCAGACATCATTGCAATCAATGCAGCATCTGCAGCAGTTACCATTAGTGATATTCCATTTGAAGGTCCTATTGCAGCTGTTAGAGTGGCTAAAGTTGATGGTAAATATATCATTAACCCAACTTTTAAGCAGATTGAAGAATCAGAACTTGAAATCGTTGTTGCAGGTACTCTTGTGGGTATTACAATGGTTGAAGGTGGAGCAAAAGAAGTATCTGAAAAAGATATGCTAGATGCTATTGCTTTGGCACATCCAGTTATTAAAGATATCTGTAATGCTCAGCTTGAATTAAAAAAATTAGCTGGTAAAGAAAAACTTCCAGTATTTAAAGTTGAAGAAGATTTATCTTGGATACAACCTGTAAAAGAATTTGCTTCTGTACTTGTTGGCGAGGCATCTTTTGTTATTGGTAAGATGAAAAGATATGCAGCACTTGATGCAGCACATAAAGAAATCGAAGAAAAGTTTGCTGATTTAATTGCTGAAGATGAAAAAAGACCGGCTCAAATAGCAGCATTATATGAAGAATTAGAATACACAATTCTTAGATCATCAATCTTAAATGATGGTGTTAGAACTGATGGACGTAAAGTTACTGATATTAGACCTATTACATGTGAAGTTGGACTTCTTCCAAAGACACACGGTTCTGCATTGTTCACACGTGGTGAAACACAAGCATTGGCAACTACAACTTTAGGTGCAGCATCGGATGCTCAAATGTTTGATGATATTGATGGTGATAAGCACTTTTCTAACTTCATGCTTCATTATAATTTCCCTCCTTACTCAGTTGGTGAATGTGGAAGACTTGGAACAGGTAGAAGAGAAATTGGACATGGTCATTTAGCTCTTAGAGGTTTGAAGGCTGTACTTCCAACAATGGAAGAATTCCCTTACACAATTCGTATTGTATCTGATATCATGGAATCAAATGGTTCATCTTCAATGGCTTCAGTTTGTGGTGGTTGTCTATCATTAATGGATGCTGGTGTACCAATTAAAAAACCTGTTGCAGGTATTGCTATGGGTCTTATTACAAGTGGTGCAGATTATGCAAAATATGTAGTTTTATCAGATATATTAGGTGAAGAAGATCACCTTGGTGATATGGACTTTAAGGTAACTGGTACAGAAAAAGGTATCACTGCTTTCCAAATGGACATAAAGATTGCGGGTGTAACACCTGAAATCATGAGCAAAGCATTGAGTCAGGCTAAAGCTGGTAGACTTCATATCTTAAGTATCATGAATGAATCTATTTCTTCACCTAGAGCAAAGATCAATGAAAATGCTCCAGCAATTCTAACAATGAAGGTTGATGAAGATAAGATTGGTGCTGTTATTGGAACAGGTGGTAAGACCATTAAGGGTATTGCTGCTCAAACTGGTGCTGAAGTAAACATTGCTGATGATGGAACTGTTACCATTTATGGTAAGAATAATGCTAGTGCTCTTGCAGCTAAAGAACTTGTTAGATCAATTATCCAAGAACCAGAAGTAGGTCATATCTACGATGGTACTGTTAAAAAGATTATGGACTTTGGTGCATTTATTGAAATTCTTCCTGGTAAAGAAGGCCTTTGTCATATTTCTAAACTCGATGTAAAACGTGTTAACAACGTTGAAGATGTTTTGAAAATTGGTCAAGAAATTCCTATTAAATTAATGGAAATTGATAGACAGGGTAGATTGAACTTATCTTATGTAGATGCATTAATCGAATTAGGAAAAGTTGAAAGACCTTCTCATAATCCAAACGATAAATAAAAATGTCGAATGTTATCGTAAAAATAGTAAAGGAAGAGGGAATAACTCTTCCTTTACAAAAAACTGCTTTGAGCGCTGGCTTTGATATTTCTGCTAAGCTCTCAAAGCCCTTTGTTTTAAAAAGTGGTGATTATGCATTAATTCCTACTGGTCTTAGAATGGAGATTCCTGAAGGTTTTGAAGCACAAGTTAGACCTAGGTCTGGCCTTGCAGCAAAATATGGAGTTACCGTTTTAAATAGTCCAGGAACAATTGATGCTGATTATCGTGGTGAGGTTAAGATTATTTTGATCAACCATGGTAAGGAAGATTTTATCATCAACGATAAAGAAAGAATTGCACAGATTGTTATTGCATCTGTTGTAAAAGTTAAATTTGAGGAAGTTTCCTCTCTGCTAGACACTGACAGAGGAGATGGGGGCTTTGGTTCAACGGGAGTTTAAAAAGTTTGTTATCTCTCAACAAAAAGAAAAGCTATAGGATTTTAAATAGATATATAGGTTCTCAATACCTAGTATCTTTTGCTGTAGCTTTTGTTTTTTTCTTCTTTATTTTTTTTATTAATCAAATCCTTCTACTAGCCAGAAAAGTCCTAATTAGCAATGTGGATTTTAATTCCATGATTAAAATTGTTATATTGGCAATTCCTCAATTTCTATTATATACCTTTCCCTTTGCATCCCTCAGTGGAGCATCAATGGTTATAAGTGACCTTTCAAGTTCCAATGAAATATTGGCACTTAGATCTCTTGGTATATCAATGAAAAAAACATATACATCAATTATTTTAATTTCTATTTTATTAAGTGGAATTACATTCACTGTAGCTGATATATTGTTGCCATATTCAGCCATACAGTATCAACAGTTATATAGATTTCTTTTAACAAAAATGCCTTCATTAGAACTAGATAGCAATTCAAGTACAACTTTTGGTTCAGTTGTTATTTCAAATGGTATGGTTGATGGTGAAAATATAGATGATGTGGTGATTTTTGATACAAAAAATAATCAATCTTCTCAAATAATAACTGCAGCACATGGAAAATTACATCTAATAGATATTCAAAATTATATATATTCTTTGGAGTTGTTTGAACCATCTGTTATTACAACTGATAATAAGGATGCAAACAATTGGACTCTTTCTAATAGTTCAAAGGTTGTCTTTTATTTAGATTTCTCCTCTCAAGTTCCATCGCTAACATCAACTCCTCCATCAAACCTTTCAACCATAGATTTACTTACAAAAATTAAAAGAAATACCGTCCAACTTCAAAAGACTGTCGATGATTGGATCGATGATTCTAATAATTTGGAAATTAGTTTGGCCAAGGCAAATGATGAAGTAATTTCAAATAATTATGTTGATGTACTCAAAATCGATAATGATTATTATGATTTGCAAAATAATGAAAATAGGCCAATAGATTTCTACCTTCAATATTATCGAGCTGAATTAAATAAAAAGATGGCGTTAAGTGCTGCCTGTTTCTTTTTTGTATTTATGACCTTTCCCCTATCATTTATTAAGTTCAAGCATGGAAAATTAGTGGGTTTTGCTACCAGCATGCTTATTGCGGTGTTTTACTGGTATATGTTATTCTTTGCACAGTTGAAGATTTTTGATTTTACTGTGAATCCTTTGTTCTTGATGTGGGCACCAAATGCAATAATATTTACAATTTCTTTGATCCTAATTAAAGTTTGGAGGAATTGATGGACATATTAAATAGGCATGTTGTTACATCAGTAGTGAAGATTTTTTTTGCAACTCTTTTTTTATGCATACTGTTGATATTGTCTGTAGATCTTTTTACAAATCTTGATTCATATGTTAAGAATGACATTGCCATAAATGATATATTTAAGATAACAATTTTATATGCACCAGAAGCTTCAATGCTTGTGTTGCCGCCTGCTATGTTGTTTGCTGTAACATTTTTTCTATCTCAGTTATTTGCAAATAATGAAATGATTGCACTTTTAAGTGCTGGTATTTCCTATAGAAAGGTAGTAAAACCAATTATCGTATTTGGAATATTGATTGCCATTGCATTTTTTTTCATAAGTGACGGTTTATCTTTAACTACCAAGGTTGATCGAGAGGCAATGAAAGAACAACTGTTCAAATCAAATGAAAGTGCATTAAATAATTCAAACATAACAATGCGAGATGATGAAGATAATTATGTAATATATTCATCTTATTATAGAGAAGATCAAAAAAAACTTGTTAATGTAATTCTTGTAAAGCAAGACGAAAAAGGAAGGGTTCAATATAGACTCGATAGTCCTAATGCTTCTTGGAATGAGGATAACCTGGATTGGGTTTTTAATGATGCTGTAATAAGCCATATTGCAAGCGATAATTCTGAAATAACCCAAGAGTTAAAATCAAAGTATGAAGACAAAGCGATTGACCTTGACCCTAATTTATTTCGAAATCTTTCAAATGATATAAACACCCTTGAATTAAATAGTGCTTTGAATTATCTTAAGCAACAAAAGAAGTATGATATTGCTTCATGGTATATCAATTGTACGGAGTTCTATGATAGATTATTTAGTGCCTTTACAGCATTTGTTATGGTGACAATTGCTATAAGCATAAATTATAAGGGCAAGAAGAATGTATTTTTATTTGCAATCTTTAATTCCATCTTGGTAGCTGTAATTTATTATGTAAGTAAGATGCTTTTTCAAATTATTTGCAGACAAGGTATTATGCATCCAATTTATTCAGTATTGCTACCGTATGCAATTGTCCTAATATTTACATTGATTTCAAATATCAGCAACAAAAGAGCACTATAATTAGTTATAATATAAATATAATAATATATATAAGGAAAATAAATTGAAACAACTGTATACAAAAATACATCAAGATTCAGCAAGTAATGCGCGTCTAGGAACTGTGACTCTAGATCATGGAGTGGTTCAAACCCCAGCATTTATGCCTGTTGGAACCAATGGTACGGTAAAAGGTATTTATCATGATAACGTTAAAAAGATTGGGTATAATCTTATTCTTGGAAATACTTATCATCTATATTTACGACCTGGAACTGAAGTTCTAGACAGCTTTGGTGGACTTCATAACTTTTCGAATTGGAAAGGTAATATTCTAACTGATAGTGGAGGGTTTCAAGTATTCTCCCTTTCTGGATTAAGAAAAATTGAGAAGGGTGGAGTACACTTTAAATCTCATATTGATGGTTCAAAGCATGTATTTACACCTAAAAAGGTAATTGATATCCAAAAGAGCATAGGATCTGATATTTGCATGGTTCTCGATGTTTGTACCCCCCCAGAAATTCCTTATAAAGCTGCTAAAGAAGCTATGAATACAACTCATGCATGGGCTAAAGATGCACGAGAATATGGTGAGAATCTGGAAGGCTTCAAAGGAAACATGTTTGGTATTGTACAAGGTAACTTCTATAAAGATTTACGAAAGGAAAGTGCAGAATATATTTCATCTCTTGACTTCCCTGGTATTGCAATTGGCGGATTGAGCGTAGGTGAGGAAAAAGAACAATTCTATGACTATTTAGCCCATACAACTCAGTTTGTAGATGACAAAAAACCTCGTTATGTAATGGGAATAGGATCTCCTGATTATATATTAGCAGCTGTTGAAAATGGAATTGATTTATTTGATTGTGTTCTTGCAACTCGTATGGCACGTAATGGTGCTGTCTTTACAGATGATGGAGTTGTGACTCTAAAAAAAGCTATTCATAAATTTGATCATAGCCCAATTCAAGAAGGATGTACCTGCAGTGCTTGTACCAAGTATTCAAGAGCATATATGCATCACATGGTTAAAACTGGTGAGATGCTAGGTGGTATGCTTGCTACTGAACACAATCTAGCTTACCTATATAACTTCATGGAAAGAATTAGAGAGGCTATTAGAGAAGATCGTTTTGTTCAATTTAAGAAGGATTATCTTGCAAGATTCTACTCAAAATAAAAAAGCTAAAAGTTCATTTATATTGATGTTCTTCACCTTATTATCAAGATTGCTTGGTATTGTAAAGGCACGTGTGATTACAAGTGCCTTTGGTGCCAGCTTGACTGCTGATGTTATCAATACAGCATTCTATCTTCCAAATAACTTGAGAAAGTTATTTGCTGAAGGTGCTATGAATATAGCCTTCATTCCCTCTCTTAGCAAAAGCAAGAGTAAGGAGAATAGAGGTAAGCTTTTGAGTTTGATGCTAAGCTTTCAAATTATCTTGTTCACTCTTTTAATTTTATTATTTACAATTTTTGGGGAACAGATTTTTTCTTTTATAAGTGATTTTAATGAGGAAGGAACAATTCTTGGTGGAAAACTACTTCCATTTTTTATTGGATTTCTCGCATTGATATCTCTTTCTACTGTATTATCCTCACTCCTTCAGTTTGAAAAGAAATTTTTAATATATGGGATTGCACCTTTGTTTTTTAATATTGTAGTAATCTTTTTTGTTTATAATTTTAATGATGTACTTGGTGCAAGTTCAATGTCTTATGGAGTGGTATTGGGCTCCCTTGTCCAACTCGGTTTTACTCTTACATTTGTAATAAAAATGAAGTATAAAATAAGATTATCCATATTGTTTAAGAATCCAGAATTTCAGTCAGTACTTAAAGTATGGATTCAAGTAATATTATCTAATTTAGCAATACTTGCATCTCAGCAATTCTCTGCATATCTATCAACAACTCTTGCTACAGGATCTGCAACAGCCTTTTCAAATTCAATGATTTTCTTTTCCGCTCCTTATGGAATTATATTTACTGGAATTGCAACTGTAAGCTTTCCTGAATTTTCTAAAAATTATGCAACTAGAGATGAGATTGGTTTTAAGAAGAGTCTTTCATATGCATCAGATGGAATGATTTATTTGTTCATACCAGTAACAATAGCTCTTATGGCCTTGAGTCGAGAGAGTGTTGCGGTGGTGCTTCAAAATGGATTGTTTACCTATAATGATACTCTTCTAACAGCTCAAGTGCTATTTCATTTCCTATTTGGTTTGACAATAATAGGTCTAACTGGATTAATGTTGAGAGTTGCCATTTCTCGAGGAAGGGCTCATCTGGTACTTAAGGTTACAATAATACAATCAATTATTGATGCCTTATTATCGTTTTTAATGATAAAAAGTGGTTTTGGAATTAAATCACTTGCAATTGCAAATAATATAGGATCTTCGTGTGCTCTTATTATTTATCTTGTTGTTTTGAAAGATACTTTTGATTTTGGACATTTCTTTAAGATTCTATCAAAGACTTTATTGATTAATATTCCTCTGCTTGTTGCAGTACTAATCTATCAAGCAAAAGATCCTACATGGTTTCAAAGTGGATCAAATTTGAATAATTTTTTAATATTTATTGTTATTTCATTAATATGTGCAGCAATAACTTTATGCATGTATTATCTAACTCATATTCCAATCTTAGAATTTTTAAAAAAAAATAGTTCCGATTAAATTTTAAAATATTTACTTTTAATTTTGAATCTTATAAAAATTAAAATGCTTATATATCGAATGATATATTGACATATATTATACCGTTCGGTATAGTGTGCATATGGACAATAAATATAACTTAATTGAAGTGGCCTTAAATTTATTTGATGATAAAGGTTATCAAGGAGTTGGAATTCAGGAAATATGTGAAAAAGCTGGAGTAACAAAGCCAACTCTTTATCATTATTTTGGATCTAAACTTGGATTGCTTACTGCAATATTTGAAACTAAATTAAAAGAAGATATAAAAATATTTGAAGAAGCAGCACGCTATAATGGGGATTTTAGATACTCCATACAAAAGCTTACTTTTGCTTTGGCTAATTGCTATTTGAAAGAAACTAGAACCTATCATTTATTGTTTAGCTATATCCTAAATAGTCGAGAAAATGAAGATTATTCAGTTGCACTTAAATATCTTAATAGGATTCATAAGATAGTACTAAATTTATTTATTTCTTCAAAAGATCAAAATGGAAACATGAATGGTCGAGAGTTGCAGTTTGCCTATAGTTATCTTGCTGTTTTAATAGATTATTTGAATAGACATGGAATGGATGATAATAATGAATCTGATATTTATTCATTGGTGCATCAATTTCAATTTGGAATTAATTCTTAGGGACATCCCTTTTTTTATACAGATAATATACCGATTGGTATATGAGGAGTTTTTATGTATTGGTTTGAAAGAGCAAATTTTTATCAGTTTTATCCGTTAGCTTATGCCCATGGACATTATAGTCTAAGTGAACTTGAAATGTGGAGTGATCATCTTAAAAGCTTGAAGATAAATGCAGTATATTTATCACCATTATTTCAAAGCATATCTCATGGCTATGATACAACTGATTATTTTATGGTAGATGAAAGATTAGGTGATAACAATACCTTAACTAATCTTGTAGATAACTATCATAGAAAAGGAATTAAGGTTGTTCTTGATTGTGTATTTAATCATGTCGGTCGTGATTTCTTTGCCTTTAAAGACCTGCAAGAAAAAAGAGAAAATTCAGATTATATTAATTGGTTCAAACAAGTTGATTTTACAAAAAATAATAAATTCAATGATGGATTTTGTTATGATGGATGGGAAGGTGTTGATTCACTTGTAATATTAAATCATGAATGTGAGGACGTTGTTGAATATTTATTATCTGCAATACGTTTTTGGAAAAAGGAATTTCATATTGATGGTTTAAGATTTGATGTTGCATATTCGCTTCCAATTTCTTTCATCAAGAAAATCAATAAGACTTGCAAAGAGGGCTCTCCTGAATTTTTTATTCTTGGTGAGGTTATTCATGGTGATTATTCAAAGTTTGTGGGAGAAGGACTTTTTGATAGCGTTACAGACTATGAATTGCATCAAGCTCTATATAATTCTCATAAAACAGCAAATTATTTTGAATTGGCACATACAATCAAACGACAGTTTGAAGAAAGTGTTGGCTCCAAGCTCTATAATTTTGTAGATAATCATGATGTTGATAGACTTGCTTCAAAAATTGGGAATAAAGAAAATCTTTTCTTAGCTTATGCCATTCTTTATACTCTTCCCGGTATAGCAGCTCTTTATAATGGAGATGAATGGGGCGAGGAAGGTAAAAAGACAGGTTCTGATGATTCTCAGTTAAGACCATATTTTTATATTAATGATCTTCACCTAAAAAACGAAGAACTTCTGTCAATGGTAAAAAATCTAGCAGCTGCTAGAGAAAAATTCCAGGATATATTATTTGATGGAACAATTAAAACTGTAACACTTGAAAATACTTATATGGAATATGAGCGAGAATTGAAGGGTAAGAAGATTAGAGTTTACCTTAATCAAGGTGAAGAATCTCACAACATCAATGGTGATTTTAAGCGTATGATTGAAGGGCGAAATTATAAGTTTAGTAAGACACATAATTATCTTCTACCCCATGGATTTTTAATTGTTGAGGTCTAATCTATATTATATATAGAAGTGGAGGTGCATTGATCATAAAATTATCTTGATTAATGCACTTTTTTATTTTAAAAACTGAAATAAATTAAATAATGCTTGAAATATGGTTTTTTTAGATTATACTATTGTTAGATAAGCAAGAGGTTAATTATGCAAGATAGAAAATATAAATTTAATGATATACAAAAGAAAACTATGCGTTTACTTAACCTTACTTTGGATTTTAATAATCTTACAAGTGATGAAATTGAGTGCATCGAGCAGAAAGTTGGTAAACGATATGTTGTAATTACTGCCGATCGAGTGGATGAATTATATAGTGGAGAAATATCTATTTTAAAATCGATTCTTTCTTACATTGATAGTATAAAAAAGAAAGCTTAAAGCTCTTGTCTTTTATAATTTAAGGACTGATTAAAATGGTTTAAAAAAGCTCATCGGAGAATTTTAGTTCTCCGATGAGCTTTACTATATAAATATAATTAAATTATTTATTAAATTGCAACTTCAATCTTAATAACATTAAAGTCATATTGAGTTTCGTTAACTTTGAATTTAACGTTCTCACCAACTTTACGTTTTAGAAGATTGTATCCAAGAGGAGCTAACATATTTATTATATTTTTTGAAGGCTCTGCTTCCCAAAGACCCATGATTGTATAAACAACCACTTCATCTTTATTGTTATCGTGTAAAGTAATCTTTGTACCAAATTGAATATTATCCGTTGTAACTGCCGTTGGCTCAACAATGGAAGCTCTTTCAATTTCATCGTTAAGGTTAAACAATAAGCTGTTTAAACTTCTTTGTCTTTCCTTACCGTAAATATATTCTGAGTTTTCTTTTAAATCACCAAGATCACGTGCTTCACCAATTTCTTTTGCTACTTCAGGTAGTAGTACATGTTGTAAATTGAAAAGTTCAGCTTTCTTTGTATCATAGCTTGACTGCAAGCAGAATAAACCAGTTGGAATGAAGTCATCATCATTTTTATTTACTGAATTATCATCAAAGTTAAATTTAGAATACAATTCATTAATTTGGTGTCTAACTTCAATCTTCTTACCTGCATCGCCAAGAGCAAAAGGAAGATCTGTTACAAGTGACCATATTTTCTTTGCTGAGTTTTCATCACCAAATTTAATATAGTTGAATACAGCTTTATTTGTGAACAACTTTTCAAGAAGAACCTTTGCATTTTTTCTGTTTTCAGTAACAAGTTTTTTATTTTCAATACATTTTAATGTATAATCTAATAATAGTAGTCCTGTGAATAGTAGTTGATCATTTGTAACGCCATTTTTTTCCCAAACTGGAACATCATAAGTTTTATAAAGGTACAAGAAAACATTGTTGACATCTTTATACTTGCTAATAGATCTTTTGAAAATCCTACTGAAACTATCAGATTTTTTGTTGGATTTAAATGTATCAGGAATATAAGATGTTAGATAATATGGGAATAAATTAAGTAATGTTCTTTCCCATAAATCATCACAATCTACAATTCTATCAATGAATAACTTCTTGATTTCAGGATCTTTAATAGCTTTAAAGCATTCAACTTTATCACCTATATTGTTATATAAGGATTCAAAAGGCATTCCTTCAGGAAGCTTGATGAAATTCATCTTATAATTTTCATAAAGATCCTCAAGCAATAAGTAGCTACTTACAAGAGTGTCTGTTACATAAGAAATAGATTTAGGCGTGCCATCTTTGTTTGTTATGTTAGCTGCAAAGTATTCAACCATTTCAAGGAAGGAATCACTTTCAACATCACCTTTATTAAGAATGAATTCTCTAATATTTTTAACCTTATCGTAGAATAATTTTTCTCCTTTGAAGATATTTAGTTGTTTTTCTTCAAATGTGATTGGTGTACTACGTAGGGTAAATGTATCAGATTCAGATGCATCAACGCCAAACAAAGGGTTGCTCATTAGTTCTTTCTTAGCAGCAGTGTTCCAAGATGTCCATTCTCTAGCAGTTAATAAGGAAGGAACAATTTCAGCTTTCATTTCTTTGATTGAACTTCTGTTGTTATTGCTGCCCATTAGAATTCTTAGTGCCCAAGGAATATCCTTTTGGAATTTAGATTTTAATTTTGCATGAGGTACAGCACTTTTTAATACCCAAATATGAGATTTTAGAAGTGCATCTAGGCTCTTGAAGGCCATGTCTGTAGACATGGTGGAACCTTCACTTTTCTTGTTTTGTCCAGCAAAGTCAATAACAACTTCTTCGTCAGAAATTGTTGAAATACGTCCAATTCTGCCTGTGCTCTTTTGGAATACAAATGTACCTTTATCAAAGGCAATGTTTGTCTCAAAATCTTCAATAGCATGCATAACCAACTTGTAGTTTTTATCTCCAATTTTGCTATGAATTAAGCAAGTTTCAAGACGACCGTGATCCATGTATTTTTCTTGATAGCATGTAACAAGAGCATTACGAGCTGGAATATTATCATTGGAATATTCTAATACTTTTTTATATATGGTGATTAAATCATCAACATTTTCTTGAAAATTATCTGATAGTACGTTTAGTAGTGCTACAGCATATGCGTTTCCAACATGTGTTGCTACTCTTTCACAAACACCTACAAGATATCCAAAATCATTTGAAATCAAGCTAGCCAAGATTGGAAAACATTCTTTGATTTGGCCTGCATCATTCTTGGTCATAAGTCGATTCAATAATTTCTTATAATATGTAATTGCAAGTTCTTTATCTACGTCATTGTTAACCGATGTTGAATATTTATAATCAGCCAACTTTCGTAAAATGTCAGTTTCAGAATAATCTACTTTTACTATTCTTTCCCAAGTATCAAATTTTTCTTTTTCTTTTCCATTCTCATTGTAGCAATCAGCTAGTAATCTTAAAGCAGGTTTGCTCTCATTAACAGCCAATACCTTTTTGCAAAGATATTCTACAAGATTCCAATGTTTTACTTGTTCAAAAGAAGAAATTAAATCTAGAAATGCAATGTTGTCTTCTTGAGGACGATTGAACAAAGTAATCATTCCTGAAACATAGCGTGCTATGACACTATTCTTGTTTGTTGTGTCAAAGTATTCATCACAGACTTGTTTTGCTTCAATCATGTCATCTTTGTTAATGGTTTTGATTTTTTCATCCCATTCAGTAAAATAAGAAACGGTGCAAGCTTGAAGTTGGGCCAATGTCCATTTTTCTTCACCTAACATATTCTTTAATTCTTGAATATCCATATATTTCCTCCAAAAACTAAAATCCGTAAAAAATCACGCTTAATTACCCAATTTGTAATAAAGCTTTTGATTAACAGAGTTTAATTGGTAAATTACACTTAAAATTTATAGTAAACAAAACCCGAGCAACAGCAAGCGTGATGCTCGGGATGGTATTTCCTAATTTACTATTATTATAATGTATTTCTAGCAATTTAGCAAGTAAGGAGGGGGTAAATCAAATTAAGAAAGAAAAAAATGCAAATAAATATTTCATATGTATCAGTATTAACTGCTCTTGTAAAATTTTGAAAGTAAATATATATCTTAACTAAAAATATATTAAGAGAATGTATTTGCAAATTATCTTAATAGCTATTTTAAATTACAAACAATTCAAATCCCTTAAGATATTTTCTGTGATTGTAAAATTCTTAGGTATACTATATATCAATTTTCTTATTATATAGTAATTGTAAGTGAGTCTTCCGATATTTTGATGGTGGCTGTCCAACAATTTCTTTGAACCTCTTAGAAAAATAGAATTCATTGCAAAAACTTAATTTAGCTGCAATTTCTTTTATCGATAAGGTACTTGTTGCAAGAAGGTTTTTAGCAGCTTCAATTTTTAAGCTAAAGTAAAACCTCATTGGAGGGGTATGGAATGTTGATGAAAACAATCTCACAAGATAACTTGAATCAAGTTGGACATAGTTTGCAATGTCTTCAAGGGAAATGTAATCAAAAATATGTCGTTCCATGTAGTTTGTTGCCTTTGCAAGTGCCATATTTGAACCACTATTATTGTCAATATTATTATTGCTTTGATAGTTGAAATCAAGAGCATATAACAAACCAAGTAGTTGATAACATGCAGACATTCTAAGCTCATTGCTTTTTGATATTCCTTTATCCTTAATTTCTTCAAATAAAAAACGTTGTTTTGAATCAAGGTTAAAAGATCCCTTGCTAGACAGGGATTTAATTACATTAAGATCTCTATCATCATATTCCATCAATATTGCGTAATAAGTTATGGCATTATCTTTATCTGCCATAATCTCATGTTCAATGTTGCCATCAATAATAAAGAGTGAACCTTTTCCAATGGAATAGGTCGTTCTTCCTATCCTTAATTTACCACTTCCTTCCAAAAAAAAATGTAGCTCAAAGCAATTTGCATTGTGTTTGTGCAAACGTTGGTGGTGAACTAGAGCTTCTTCTTCATGTAGTTGAAGTACATATACTGCATCTTTGATATCCATATATCAATAATACATATGTTATTACAATTTTGTCTATGTTTTTTTCGGTACTTTGGGTATATTATTCATTTATCGATAGGAGGATGTTATGGCAATTATTGCAGGAATAGATTGTGGGACACAAAGTACTAAAGTATTATGTTTTGATTCAAAAACAAAAAAAGTTGTATCTCAATCATCATATAAGCATACTTTAATTAGCAAGGATGATGGAACAAGAGAACAGGAAGCATCAATGTTTGTTGATGCAATAAAAGATTGTTTTAAGCAGATTCCTTTAGATCTTAGGGAAAAAATAGAAGGAATTGGTGTATCAGGTCAGCAGCATGGTTTTGTAGCTCTTGATAAAGATGGTAGATCACTTGTTCCTGTAAAGCTCTGGTGTGATACCTCAACCTCCCATCAGTGTGATGTTTTAACAGATAAACTGGGTGGAAAGAAAAAAATTTTTGAATTATTAGGAAACCAAATCCTTCCAGGATATACAGCATCAAAAGTTTTATATTTAAAAGAAAATAACAAAGATGCCTATAATAAGTTAGCACATATATTGTTGCCTCATGATTACATAAATTATTACTTAACTGGTAATT
>CAYWGU010000032.1:22763-25049 GCA_964457975.1 uncultured Spirochaetaceae bacterium
CCTCTTCTTTGTACCATGAACTGCACTGTTGCATCGGAGCAGATAAGAGCTCTATTTGAAAAAGGCGTTAAAGACTTTGATGATATTGCAGTTGGCAGTCCTATTGGATGCAATGGAGTAACGCTTCTTCCATATTTCAATGGTGAGAGAACTCCTAATTATCCAAATGGTAAGGCAACAATAACTGGACTAAATACAACAAATACAAACCAGAGCAATATTGCAAGAGCTGCACTTGAAAGTGCAATATATTCAATGAAGGTGGGTCTTGAAGCATTTATTGAACAAGGTTTTATTGCAAAGAAGCTAATTTTAATTGGCGGTGGTGCAAAGAGCAAAATTTGGTGTCAGATGATAAGTGATGCATTTGCTCTTGAGGTGGTAATTCCAGAAATTAGCGAGAGTGCTGCATTTGGTGGCTGCCTTCAGGTATTATCTTTACTTGAAAACAAAAAGATAAGTGAAACAACAAAAGAATATTGCAAGATGAGTGATGAAAATCATTACCATGCAAATATTGAAAATAATAAATTGTATGAAAGAAGCTATAAATTGTATAAAAAATATGATGATGCTCTTTCAGTAATATTCAAATAATAAGGAGAAATGTATGAGTTATTTTACAGGTGAAAAAGAGTATTTTAAGGGAATAGGAAACATTGAATTTGAAGGCAAGAAAAGCGACAATCCAATGGCATTCAAATTTTATGATGCAGATAAGTTAATTGCAGGAAAAACAATGAAGGATCATCTTCGTTTTGCTTGTGCATACTGGCATAGCTTTAATGCAAATGGTTCAGACCCTTTTGGTGGTTCTACAATGGAATTCCCATTTACAGATTCTGATCCCAAAACGAATTCTATTCAAAAAGCTGATGCAGCATTTGAATTCATTACAAAGATGGGAATGCCTTACTATGCTTTCCATGATGCTGATGTAGCAGATGGTGGCAAGAATGCAGATGAATATCAAAAGAATTTACATGACATGGCTAAAGAATTGAAGAAGAGACAGGATGCAAGTGGTGTAAAACTATTATGGAATACAACCAACGCATTTAGTGATAAGATGTTTATGAATGGTGCTGCAACAAATCCTGAATTTGATGTAGTTGCAAGAGCTGCTTTGCAGATGAAAACTTGTCTTGATGTAAATGTTGAGCTTGGTGGTGAAAACTATGTATTCTGGGGTGGTAGAGAAGGTTACATGAGTCTTCTTAATACAGATATGAAGAGAGAGCGAGATCATCTAGGTAAGGTTCTTACAATGGCACGTGATTATGGTAGAAAAATTGGATTCAAAGGTAATTTCTTAATTGAACCAAAACCTATGGAACCTTCAAAACACCAATATGATTATGATGCACAAAGTGCAATTGCATTCATCAATGAATTTAATCTACAAGATGATTTTAAGTGTAACATTGAAGCAAACCATGCTACCCTAGCAGGCCATACTTTTGAACATGATCTACAAGTATGTGCTGACAGCAATATGTTGGGATCTGTTGATGCAAACCAAGGTGATCCTCAAAATGGTTGGGATACTGATGAATTCCCATCTAATGTTTATGATACAACAAAGGCAATGCTTGTTGTATTAAAGAATGGTGGTCTTCACTCTGGTGGATTAAACTTTGATGCAAAGAGAAGAAGAAACTCTACTGACAATGAAGATTTATTCTTAGCACACATAAGTGGTATGGATACATTTGCTCTTGGACTTGAAGTTGCCAACAAAATTATTGAAGATGGTAAGTTCGATAGCTTTGTTGCAAACCGTTATTCTTCATTTGATGGTGGCAATGGTAAGTTGTTTGAAGATGGTAAATTGGATCTTGAATCTCTTGCTCGTCTTGGAAATAAAAAAGGCAAACCTGTATCAGGTAAGCAAGAATACTTAGAATCATTGTTAAATCTATATATGTTTAGATAATTTTAACAAACAATAAATATTTATAAAGCAATCATCTATAATTAAACATAGGTGATTGTTTTGTTTTAATGATTTGTAGATAAAATCACTGTAGCTCGCTTTTTGTTTTCTTTGGTTTATAGATAAAGAGCAACCCTATGTGATATTTCTAATGTTTAGTCCTCTTTAGCCAATTTCCATTTTGGTAGCTTTTTAATGCATCCTTTATTGTTGAAACACTTTATCTCTTCCGTTAAACAAAATATTATAAAACAAATTTTTTTTAGTAGTAAACGTATATTTTCTTTGCTATACAATACTAAATTGATATAATCCAGCTTTATGTAATAAAATATCAATTTGGGAGTTCT
>CAYWGU010000033.1:0-24673 GCA_964457975.1 uncultured Spirochaetaceae bacterium
TACCAAATCCAAACATCAACTTTTTTAAGTTATGAGCAGATGAAATAACTTTTTTTAGGTTAATCGAGTTTTTGTTTGCTTTAGAATTTGATGATTTGAAAAATTTGTTAGAGTTAAGCTAAAATGCCCACATATCCTCAAGTTTAATATCCCACCATCGAAGATGCAAAACTAAAGTATTATAGTCTTTTTTCTTCATATATTTCATTTAAACAGTGTTTTTTCATTGGATTAATTTGAATTATATAGATCATAATTGAATTTTATTTGTAATGAAATTTCCAGCATGTATAGTTTTCTGAAAACATGATGGATTTTAAAATAATGTTGAGCATTTTATCTTAAAAATTCTTAAAATAAGATGTACCACCTATAAAAAAACTTATTAATTTAATTCCAGAATTGTGCTCTTGATGGGACCACTTATCCTCAAGTTAAAGGTTCCACTTAGTGTTAAATAAAAGAGAGTAAAGGCAAAAGCATCATGTGAATATACATTTTAAAAATTATTTAGTTTTAATGTTTTTCTATTAGTTTTGCTTTTTATATTGTCATGGAGGTGATAAATTTTATCTTCCTCCATTATTACAACTCCTAAATGATGTTCTATATGTCCATATACTCTTAATGTCCACGCTAGAATCAAAGATGTATCTAATTCTGTAAAAGTATAGTTGCATGTAATGATGTTACTGCTATGCTCATATCTATCATTCACTGTATCAAATAACCTTTTGATCTCATATATAGTAAACTATTATATTTAGTCAGAAAAGGAATGAATCTTTATAGTTGCCAAGCTGTGTGATTTTAAATAACTTTCCATGGATAATTACTAATAGAAAGAAATATAAAAACATTCAACCAAAAGATTTAAGTGAAGAAGATTCTGTTCCCTTAAGTTAAGGATTTAATAAAAAAGAAGCATCACATTACAAATATTTTTTAAATAATTATTTTCTTTTAGTGGATAAGGTAAAATGAGGATTCATTTAATTTATTGCTTGATATTCGTGTAATTGTAAAGCTTAAATGATTGAATCAATTGATAGACCTTATTAATTTTTAGAGGTAGTTCTTCTGAGATTAATAATAAAAGCTTAGATTTTTATCATATTGTCTAAATTTTGCTTTTAAATGGTGATTATACTAATTTGCTGAGACCCTTACCTTAAGGATAAGTGGGGAAATAAGCTTAACGTTAACAAATTTATTTATTTCCATAAAAAAAATTTTAATTTTGTTATTTATCTATGATATAATATGAAAAAATAAAGTGGAGGTAAATTTTATGAAAAATAAAATTAAATATTTAGTTGTGATAACTTTCATCATTATGATAGTTGTGAATGTATTGGCAAACGCTCTTCCAATAAACGGAATGGATACTGGAGTTGTTTCAGATTCTTTTCCAAACTTATTTGCACCTGCAGGTATAACATTTGCTATATGGGGAATAATTTATTTATTACTTGGCATATTTTCCTTCTACCAACTAGGTATAATCAACAAAAATGATTCAGTAAGTGCTGAACTATTAGATAGAGTTGGAATATTCTTTTCAATCTCTTCTGTAATAAATAGCCTTTGGATTTTTTCTTGGCATTATCAAATTATACCATTGTCAATTATATTAATGTTAGGTCTTCTTTATTGTTTAATAAAAATTGTTGATACAATAAAAATAGAAAAACTTAGTCGAAGAGAAAAATTCTTTATAAAAGTACCTTTTAGCATTTATTTCGGTTGGATTACTGTAGCAACAATAGCAAATGCAACTACTTTATTTGTTAGTCTAAATTGGAATAGATTTGGTATTCCTGAGTCTGTTTGGACAGTAATTCTTATAATTATTGGGGCAGCCATTGGTATTTTAACAATGCTAAATAACAAAGATTATTTCTATGGCCTTGTTATTATTTGGGCTTATTTTGGTATAATTATAAAACACACAACAATATTCCAAAATCAATTTCCTTCAGTCATTATTACTGCAGCAATCTGCATTGCTTTAGTTTTAGTTGCAGATGTTTATGCTTTTCTTAAAAAAGAATATTAAAACTTTAAGTACCGTAAAAGGGCTAAACATATAATTCTTTGCTGATATTTTAAGACAGGAGGTTCTTGTGATTAGAAATCAATGGTATGCAATATTGAGTTCAAAGGAGATTCCTAGAAAAGAAATTGTTGGTTTTAAACGCTTGGGTGAAAAACTAGCCTTTTGGAGAACAGATAACTACGAAATAGCTTGTATTTTTGACAAGTGTTGTCATCGAGGTGCCTCCATTAGTGCTGGAAAGATTGTTAACGACCATGCACAATGTCCTTTTCATGGATTTGAATACAACCAAGATGGAAAAGTTGTAAATATTCCTGCTAATGGCAGGAAAGCAGAAGTTGCACCTCGTTACAAGGTGAATGCCTATATCGCTAAAGAAAAATATGGATTAATTTGGATTTATTGGGGAGATAAAAAAGATGATCTTCCTGAACTTCCTTTTTTTGAAGACTTAAAAGAAAATTTCTACTATTCACAAATTCAAGACCATTGGCCAATGCATTATACAAGATGCATTGAAAACCAAATGGATGTTGTCCATGTTCCTTTTGTACATCACAATACAATTGGAAAAGGTGGAAAAACAATAGTATACGGACCTAAAGTAAAATGGGACGGCGATAAACTGACTTGGTATGTCAAAAATATAGTCGATGATGGAAAAAATGAATCCAGGTCTGCCACCGAAATGGGAAATGAGGAAGACTTATATTCTCTTCAAATAATCATGCCAAATATTTGGCAAAATATTATTGGTAAGAAAATTAGAATATTTGCAGCCTTTGCTCCAATAGATGAAGAAAATACAATGATTTATCTTAGATTCTATCAAGCCTTTATGCCAATTTGGGGAATACGACATCTAATTGGCGTTGGTGGTAAAATATCGAGTAGAATCATTCTCAATCAAGATAAAAGAGTTGTTCTAACTCAACTACCTAAATACACGTCTCTTGAAATTGATGAAAAATTAATTGCAGGAGATCGACCAATAATTGAGTTTAGGAAACGTCATGCCAAACTAAAAGGTGAAAAAAACAAAGGATAAACCAATTAACTGCATGCAAGATTTGTATGTCAATTTGATATGATTTAATTCACATAAGATATAATAAGAAAAATTATATTTATTAACAATTTCTTTTGGAACCTACATTTATAGGTTTAAAAGGAAATTTTTATTACTAATAATTTAAATTATAGAATCTATTGGATTGTTTAATTTACTGAAGGCTTACTCACATCCACTCAAATAAAACTTAACATATTTAAAGCCCTTACTATTTTACTTTGTTGACTAAATAAGAATAACAAGCATAAACTAATAGATAATAAAACCTACTGAAGGTTATTTATATTGGAGTGTGAATTTGTATGAAAGAAAAAACCATTTATTTTGCTAAAAATGTTGAGAATTGGGATGAAATAACTGATGTTGTTGTAATTGGGAGCGGTTTTGCCGGACTTACTGCAGCAATAGAGGCACACAATTCTGGGGCATCTGTTATTATTTTGGAAAAAATGATGGCAGCTGGAGGCAATTCAATTATCAGCGATGGTGGTATTGCAGCAGCTGGAACAAAACTTCAAAAAATATATAAAATAAAAGATTCTCCAGAGTTGATGTATAAGGACATGTTAAAAGCTGGCCTTGGAATTAATAATCCTGAACTGGTGAAGGTTTTAGTTAATAATGCAAATGATGCCTTTCAATGGTCAATTGATTATTTAGGTGTAGAATATCTTGACAGAATAGATATTTTTGGAGGCCATTCAGTTCCTCGTTGTTATACTGCAAAGAATATAACAGGAACAACCATAATAAAAAAACAGATGCAAAAGATAGGTGAGTTGGGTATGGAAGTTAGGTTTAAATCATATTTAAAAGGTCTAATTCAAGCTTCAGATGGAAAAATAGTGGGTGTAGTTGTCAGGGAGAATTATGATTATAAAGATTCTCAAAAAGGCAATGACAGATATATCAAGGCAGAAAAAGGTGTAATTCTTGCATCAGGTGGTTTTGGAAGTGATGTTAATTTCAGAGTAGCACAAGATCCTCGACTTACAGAAAAAATTGGTACAACAAACAAACCCTTTGCAACATCAGAGGTAATTAAACAGTCTATTAAGGCAGGCGCTATGCCTGTACAACTATCCCAAATTCAGCTAGGACCTTGGGCATCACCTGATGAAAAAGGCTACGGAGTTGGTCCTCAATTCTCAGAGTATATAGTATTTCAGTATGGTATCATTGTTGACCCTGATACTGGAGAGCGTTTTGTAAATGAACTTGCAGATCGTAAAGTTCTTTCAGATCAACTGCTATCAATTGGTCATCCCTGCATCGGAATTGCTGATTCAAGAGCAGTAAAAGAGTCCGGTTGGAACATTGATTCAGGCATTAAAAAGAAAGTGGTAAGAAAGTTTGAGACTCTCAAAGATCTAGCTAATTTCTACAAAATACCACAAAAAGATTTGGAGAAAACTCTTAACAATTTTAATGGAAATTTTGTAGATGGCATTGATAAATACTTTGGAAAACCACTAATTGAAAATTCAAAGCCAATTGTTAATCCACCCTACTATGCAATGAGATTATGGCCCAAGGTTCATTTTACCATGGGTGGCATAAGAATAGATTCAAGAGCCCGTGTAATTGATGTAGATGGAAATGCTATTGAGAACTTGTATGCAGCCGGAGAAGTAACAGGTGGTGTGCATGGGGCATCTCGACTAGGAAGTTGCTCCATCACAGAGTGCATGGTATTTGGAAGAATTGCAGGTAAAAATATCGCAAATGGCCTCAAAGATTAGAAGATTGCACCTCTAATTTGGCCACTACATGATTTTTTTACTTTACAGTTATTTATAGACGAAGGATGCAATACTTTTCACTCTTATTCCTTCTTTTACGAAAGTAGTGTTATTGCTAATTAATTCTGCCATTTAGGATAATGCTAAATATTCTCCATCTAAATTACTCGGCAAACACCATTTTTCATTCAGGCTTAAATATAGATGTTGTTTTAACAATTAGTTGGTTGTAAAATTTATTATTTTATTTATTTTTATGTCATTATAATATAAGATGGAGATTAACGCAGGTTCTAAAGAAGGCAATTTAGAAAAATACAATGATTTAATAGAATGAAAGAAACCATGATAATTATTGTGGTGAAAATTCATTTTAAAGGGGGAATAAATATTTTATGAGTAAATACGTATGTACAATATGTGGTTTCATCTATGATGAAGAATTAGGTTATCCTGAAGGCAATATTTTACCAAACACCTTGTGGTCTGATATCCCCTCTTCTTTTGTCTGTCCATTATGTGGAGCTTCTAAAGAAGATTTTGAAGAACAAGTGGATATAAAAGATAGCACAACTACATCTATAAAATCAAATGATCCAATAGGATTACCAGAAGGATTAGATTATACAGCTATGCAGCTTTCAGCCATATTTTCAAACCTATCTAAGGGATGTGAGAAACAATATGAGTCTGAAATGGCTAACCTTTATCAGCAACTATCGTCTTATTATGGAAAGAGTCCTAATAAAGAAAGCAATCCCAATTTCGAAGAACTACAAACAATCCTAAGTGATGATATTCTTACTAACTTCACAATGGCCAATGAAATTGCTAAGAAATATCATGATCGAGGATCTCTTAGAGCCATTAAGTGGTCAACTCAAGTTACTCGCATGATAAATAGTCATTTAAAACGAATCGCCTTGAATTCACCTGAATATTTAAAAGATTTTAATATATATGTCTGTGATATTTGTGGATTCATACATATTGGTAAAGAAAAACCTGGAATTTGTCCAGTTTGCAAGGTACCAAATATAAAGATAACACAAATAAAAAGAGGAGCTTAATATGCATGCAGTAAGAAATATAAAATTATGTACAAAAGACTGTCTTTGCCTTTTTGTTTGTCCTACGGGAGCAACAAATACAGAGACTGGCCAAATAGATGCAGAAACATGCATCAGTGGATGTCGACTTTGTGTGGATGCTTGTGCCTCTCATGCAATCACCTTGGTACCAGAAAAATACACAGAGCAACAAGCAAAAAAGAATGAAATGAAAAAAGCTTTAGGAGTTCTTTCTAAAAGTAAAACAGAGCAAGAAACTATTGCATTTGAAATAGAAAAGAATTCCGATGATCCCCTAGTTAAACAACTAGCAAAAGCTATTGGTATATCAAATCGCGTAATGGCGGAAGACCTAATGAGAGAAGCTGGATTTATGCTACCTCAAAGTGGTGAAGCATTAAACCTTCTTAACAAATTGGTAAAAACAAATAGGTCAGAGGATTTTCCAGAAGAGATAGTTGCTAAACTTATTAATAAATTAAGTCTAATAAATGAAATTAAAAAGGAAAACAAAGTGAAAAAATATCGTTGCACCGTATGTGGTTATATCCATGAAGGGGACATGAGTCCAGATTTTAAATGTCCTGTTTGCTCTCAACCTGCATCAGTATTTGAGTTGATAGCTGAAAAGGAACCAACAAATAATAAATACAAAGGAACAAAAACCGAAAAAAATCTAATGGAAGCCTTTTCCGGTGAGAGTCAAGCTCGAAATAAATATACTTACTTTGCAAACATTGCTAAGAACGAAGGTTATGATCAACTATCTGAAGTATTTTTAAAAACTGCTGGAAATGAAATGGAGCATGCTAAACTATGGTATCAAGAACTAGGTAACATTGGTACAACTGCTGAGAACTTGCTTCATGCTGCAGAAGGTGAAAATTATGAATGGACTGACATGTATGCCCGTTTTGCAAAAGATGCAGAAGCTGAAGGTTTTACTCAATTAGCAGCTAGGTTTAAAAGAGTTGCTCGAATTGAAAAAACCCATGAAGAAAGATATCGTGCTCTTTTGAAAAATGTTGAAATGCAACAAGTATTCGAAAAAGGCGAAGAAACAATGTGGGAATGTCGTATTTGTGGTCACATGGTGATGGGTAAAAAAGCACCTAAGGTTTGCCCTGTATGCTCATACTCCCAAAGTTATTTTGAAGTCAGAAAAGAAAACTATTAAGTTTTAATATAACTTTTTTTATAATAACCTACTGCAAAGGTAGTAGGTTATAATTTAAAACAACCCCAAAATATATAACTGGAATAATTTTTACTATTTTTAAAATTTTAAATGTAGCTAAATAATAATACCTTAATGCTATAACTACAAAGATAAAATGCAATTTCAAGTACAAAAAAACAATATATATAACTATGTCTAAATAGAAAAAAGATACTTAAACTTGGTATTCTACAAAGTATATGAGGAGATATTATGTCAATTGGATATGCTTGCATTCACATGGGAAGTAATAAAACTAAACTATCTACTGTTTATTTAAAAAACTTCAATCAAGAAAAATTTCTTGCAATACTTGATAGTAATTTTAATGCACTTGAAGAAATAATTAACTACAATATTGTAAATGATATTAAAGTATTTCGAATTAGTTCAGATATAGTACCCCTTGCCTCTCACCCAATAAATACCATTCCTTGGTGGGATATTTATAGAGATCGACTTTTATCTCTTGGTAAATTAATAAAAGATAATGATATAAGAGTATCCATGCATCCAGGACAATATACTGTAATAAACTCCATTCATGAATCAGTTGTTCAGAAATCTATTGAAGAACTTAGATTTCATGCAAGATTCTTAGATTCTCTAAACTGTGATTCTTCAAGTAAAATGGTTTTACACATTGGTGGAGTTTATGGTAATAAGCAGCTGGCAATGAATCGATTTGTTGAAAATTACAACACATTAGATTGTTCAATAAAAAATAGATTGATCATTGAAAATGATGATAAATCGTATACCATTGAAGAAGTTCTATCAATTTCAAATAAAGCCAACATACCTGTAGTATTTGATGCATTGCATCACAAGTTGAACCCTCCTAAGGACGATAGCTTGGATCAATTTGAATGGATTGAAATCTGCAATAAAACCTGGAAGGATACTGATGGAAAGCAGAAGATTCACTATTCTCAATCAGCAAATAATTATAAAAATGGTGCTCATAGTAAATACATAAAGGCAACTCAATTTCTTGATTTCTACAATAATCTAAAAAACAAAGACATAGATATAATGTTGGAGGTAAAAGATAAAAACCTTTCAGCAATTAAATGTAATTTACTTACAAGAGATTACCTAAATGTTAAATACTTGGAAAGAGAATGGGCAAAATATAAATATTATGTACTCGGTAATTCGGCTAAAACGTATCAAGAGATACGAACGCTATTAAAAGATAAATCAAATCCTGATGTTTTAAAGTTTTATAGTTTAATTGAATCTTCCCTTGATTCACCATCACCTAAAAATGCCCAAATAAATACAATGCAACATTTATGGGGTTACTTTAAGAAGATAGCTACAAAAAGTGAAAAAGAGAGATTTCTAAAATTAATTGAGGACTATAAAGAGGATAAAAAAACATTAAGTTCAGTAAAAAATTATATTTACAAACTATCCTACAAATATTCAATTGAGTATCTACTGGATTCTTTATATTTTTATATCAGTGAGGAATAAATGAAAACAAAACCTTTAAAAATCATATTAATTTCAATATTTAGTTTACTTGTAATTCTATTCTTAAGTTTCTATATCTACACTTTAGATTATTCTAGAGCAGATAGTGGTGTTGATGAATTACTAGCAAAAAATAATATCCAAGTTGAAAATAATGTTACAATTATTGCACCTAATAATAGCAAAAACATTGGATTAATATTCTATCCTGGAGGAAAGGTAGAAGCAAAAGCATATCTACCTCTATTAGAAAAAATATCAGAAGAAGGTATTACCTGCTATCTTGTCAAAATGCCCTTCAATTTAGCTGTATTTGATATAAATGCTGCAACAAAAATAATAGAAGAAAATACCAAAATTAATAAATGGTATTTAGCAGGTCATTCCTTAGGTGGTGCAATGGCAAGTAGCTATGCAAAAAACAACCATTCAAAACTTGATGGATTAATATTACTAGGCGCTTATCCTATAAATGATGCACCTGTAGATACACTCTGCCTCTATGGTTCCTTTGATATCGCTTTAGATCAATCTAAATTAGATAAAGTTTCAAATAAACATGAAATAATAGGTGGTAATCATGCTTACTTTGGAAACTATGGTAAACAAAAAGGTGATGGTACTGCTACCATTACAAGAGATAAGCAGCAAGAAATAACAGTTAATAAAATTAATGAATTAATTAATAAATAATATTATTTTTAAAAAAATATACAAACCAATGTATTCCAGAACTACAAAACTCATGAACAAATTTATTCTTTGGTCTATTGTCCAGAAAGCCTTTGAAGATCTTATGCTTGATTTTATGAGCTATGATTAATACAATGGTGTTCACTAAAAGAAGGAAAACAAAGTGAAATCATTAATATGTGCATTTGGAACTGACGACGGAAAACATTTTACAAATAGACATTTTGGAGATTCAAACAAATTTGATCTATATGAGATATCTAATGAATCTATAAGCTTTATCAATCAAATAGAAAACAACAGCGTTGAAGAAACCACTCATGCAGATCCAAAGAAAGCAGGAAGTATTTCCAAAATACTTAAAACTCAAGGAGTTCAAATAGTTGTCTCCAAGCAGTTCGGACCTAATATTAAGCGAATAAGAAAAAACTTTGTTTGCATTAGAGTCCTAGAGGATGATATAGCACCTATCCAGAAAATGACAATTGATAATATAGAAATGATCAATCAAATGTGGGAAAATGGGGAAGAAAGAGGCTTTATTACACAGGTAGATGACCATTTTAAGATAATAAAATAATAATTTTTTAATTGTTGAAAGAACTCTCTTAAATTAGTATTTTTCAGATAATATTCACTCCAATAGCGCAACGTTATTGGAGTGCTTGTGTTTTTACAGAAAAATAGCACTCAATTATTTTACTAGGAAAGAATTATTCTTTAATCGTGTTACAGATTAGCTCGGTATCAATCAATCAATTATTTTTTTATCTTAAATAACACAAAAAATCATTATTTATTTTCTAGCTTTTCGGATTGCACTAATATATAATTTAAATATTAAAAAGTAAATTTATATCAAGGAGCTCTCGATGGAAAAAAAAATATCACTTTTGGTTGTGTTGCTATTTATTACAGGTTCAATTTTTGCAAGCAATAATGAATCTCTTATCAATAAGGAAGATGCCCCTGTGCAATTCTTTGCAGAATATGAGAAAGGATTAATAACAGTACTCAGTCATACCATACAGATTGGTTCTACTGGTACTCCGTTTAATTATGTTACTCAAGGTGGACAAGATATACTATTCCCCTTCGATCGAATCAATGTTGGTGCTGTTATAAATAATCGCCATCGAGTTTCATTTCTCTATCAACCTCTTGAAATCAATACAGTTGTTCCTTTCGAATCAGATGTTGTTATTGATGGTAAGACCTTCTCTGGACCTATGGAGCTCAAATATGGATTTCCTTTTTGGAGAATTACATACTCATATGACTTGATGGAAGAAGACGATATAACCATTGGAATAGGAGCTGCTTTGCAGATTAGAAATGCATCAATTATATTCAAGGCTGTAGACGGATCACAGGTCAGTGTATCACAGAATGTAGGTCTTGTTCCGGCTTTGCATGTCTACTCAATGTGGAAGACTCCAATTGGTATAAACCTATATGCTGATATTACAGGATTGTATGCATCTTCTGCTTTCATCAACGGAGCAGATTTCGAATTTGAAGGTTCCATACTTGATGCATCCCTACGTGTAGGATATCAATTAAGAAACAATATAGAAATTTTTGGAAACATCCGTTTCTTTGGAGGAACCTCGAAGGGAACAAGTTCTTATGCTGGAACAAACTGGTCTGTATCTTCAACTGGTGACCGATTCAGTCAAAACAACATTGCATCTTTAACTTCAACCATTGGGTTAACAATAAGATAGATATTATTAATTAAGCAAATACCTCTGAATAAATCAGGGGTCTTTTTTAAACCGAAAATTCAATTAATCTAAATAAAGTATAAATACAATCAATAAAAAGATATTCAACCCTAGTTGGGGTTATTGCATAATGAAGTTCCAGATAAAAACGTATTGCTAAATTTATCTTCTTACCTATAAAATTTAGAGTTTACTACAAATCAAAATGATCAAAACTATAAAATTATCAAAATTTATTACCCCATACACAGGACTTATAAATAGCATTATCAATTATCAATAAAATATATTGATGAAAATATCATAACCCTTAATTATACAAAGCCTATTAATGATTATAAAGATACACACCATTAAATAATACCTCTCTCACATCATCATAAAGGGAGATTAAGGATCTTCAATTCAAGAACAATAGAACGACAAGGAATATAGAATTCCAGGGTCTTGAGCGTGTTATATGATTATTAGAATAAAACCAAAAGCAATGTATACATAAATTCATTAAAAGAAATAGCTATTTTAAAAAGCTGATAAGGCTTTACTAATATCATTAAAGGAATCTTTTAATGCACCTTGTTATTAATAAGCCTTACAGCAGCAACGCTTTAATTAGATTCTTTTTTTAACCAATATTGTGGTAAGTAAGAAAACTAAAGCAACAGATATACAGGTCAAACCCAAGGTAAGTGCAATTTGCATATTGAATATACTACATATTAGACTAGCCATTGCAATACCTACAATTGGAATTGTAACAGTTTTTTGGGAGGATTGTTATTGTATTAAAATATTTCTTTCATCATATGTTTTTATAAATTCAGACTTCAATTTAGCTTCATTTTTTGACATGATGAAGGACTTTATTAAGTAGAATACCATAGCAGCAAATAAGCCTGTAAAGAAACCTGATTGATAAGAATTCTTATCAAATCTATAACATAGATAAATTCCTACAAGGGATACCACCAATAACACACCAACTACAATTCTTGACAATTTTTCATTTTCTCTAAATTCTTCAATATTTTTTGCAGATTTAAATAACATTACTCTTCCTCCATGTGAAAGACTTCTTCAATTGAATAACCAAAATACTTAGAAATTTTATATGCAAGTTGCAATGATGCTATATAACGTTCTTTTTCCAAGGAAACTATGGTTCTCCCCCCACTTCATCAGCTAATTGCTGCTGTGAAAGTCCTTTCAGTCATCAATACTTATATATTTCTGTTCTCATGCTCATAATGTAAAGCAAGCTTTACATTATTTTTAAAATAAACAAACTAAAATATCATTTAGAAAGTTCAATTAAATGTACGTATAATTTTTATTGATTAATAGAAGGCTCTGCAATATTTTACCTTGAACCATTCTGAATTAAAGGAGAAAGAACAATTGATTTCATGAATGAAGTAAAATAAACTTGTTGCTAATAGACCAGAATATGCAACATTTGAAAAAGTAACAGCTAAATTTACCATTACAAAAAATAGTAGGAAAGCTAAATATTGCTTTCCTCGTTACTTGCTACTTATTCAAACTTAGTTGATTTTTTTGAAAAATATTTAAGTGTGCAAAAACTGTAGCAACAATTAACACCAACAATACAATGGTGATTACTACAGGATTAGAATTTGCAGTTGCTGCAATTGATTCCATATTCAGAACAAGAATAAAACCAATAATTAAAAACATAACCACATGAAGAGCCAACATTATTAGCCGTTTTTTAGAGTTTGCCATATTAAGAAGCCTCCTAATTTATAGAATTTAATAATGTAAAAATATATTTATTTTTTTACACTATTGTATAATTAAAGAATAGGCCAATAATATAGAATACGCAACAAAAATTTTAGTAAATATACAAATTGACCGACAGTATTTTTTTTGACTTCTTAGGTGCGTCATTACAAAATACTGTCGGTCAGGAGACCCTGTAATTACAAATGTCTATGCAACCTTGACGGCTTCAATCACGCCGATTGATGCAGTTGAAAAGACCTATGAGTGGTATTTAGATGATGTACTAGTTTCTACAACTAATGAGTTGTTTTTAGGAAATATGAACAGTGATTCATTTATTAATACTCCTGCAGGTCCTAACTCGATTCGACTAAAGGTTTCAGCTGAAAGCCTAGTTTATAATGATAGCTACGACTTAACAACTTCTTCTGTTGGTCTTATTGGGGCAAATAAACTGTTAGCAGATGATAGGGCAACAGAAGATTGGTTTGGGTGTTCTGTTGCAATTGATGGAAAGACTGCTATTGTAGGAACTCATGAATATGAGGATACAGGCTGTGCATACATTTTTACTAAAGTTGAGGATAAATGGACTCAAACAAGTATACTGTTCGCTAATGATGCGGCTGCAAACGATAACTTTGGATGGTCTGTCGCAATAGATGAGAATATAGCGATTATAGGTGCTTTGGGTGATTCTGATAATGGTTCTTATACTGGAAGTGCATACATATTTACTAAAGATGGAGAGAATTGGATTCAAACCAGAAAACTCGTTGCTGATGATGCGGCAACAGGCGATAACTTGGGATGGTCTGTCTCAATAGATGGCGATTCAGCTATTGTTGGTGCTTTTGGTAATGATGATAAAGGTTCTAGTTCTGGAAGTGCATACATATTTACTAAAAGTGAAGATACTTGGAGTCAAACTCAAAAACTTATAGCTAATGATGGAGCAGCAGGCGACCTCTTTGGAAGGTCTGTCTCAATAGATGGCGCTTTAGCTATTGTTGGTGCTTATGGTAATGGTGATTCTGATAATGGTACAGAATCTGGAAGTGCATACATATTTACTAAAGGTGAAGATACTTGGAGTCAAACTATAAAACTAATAGCTGATGATGCGGCTGCAAATGACCGCTTTGGCTGGTCTGTCTCAATAGATGGCGCTTCAGCTATTGTTGGTGCTTTTGGTGATGGTTCTTATTCTGGAAGTGCATACGCATTTTCTAAAGTTGAAGGTAATTGGATTCAAACCAGAAAACTCGTTGCTGATGATGCGGATGAAAATGACCGCTTTGGATGGTCTGTCGCAATAGATGAGAATATAGCGATTATAGGTGCTTATGGTAATGATACTCATACTGGAAGTGCATACCTTTATAGAATTCAATAGGAGAGCGTTAATTTAATATAGCTTACTTATTGTGTTAAAATTATATCAATACTCTAAAATTTAAAAAGCTATATTTAATATGTATTTAAGGGAATAATTAATTTAAACTTTTAAGTATTGAAATATCTAATACTTTTACACTATTTTACAATGGACAACTTATAATATATGTCTCATAGATTTCTCAAGTCTGTGAGACTTTTTATACACCTTTACCAAATAATATATCAAAATGAAACAATCTTTATATTCTTTTATAGAAAATTAACTGATAAAGCAATGTGTTTTATTGTTTAGAAGCTTTCATGATTCTCTGAATATTTGACTTTCTTTATGCACTACAATAAATACAATTAAAGAAAAAGAAGCTTTAGTTTTGCTTGTTTAGATTGTGGTGCTTGGTATTTTTAGCTCAAATAGTAAAAAATTCAAACAATAAAAATTATTAATATTTGTGGTCGTAAAATCATCTATAAGTAGTGCTATTATTGTTTAATCTAAATGTCTAAAGATTACTTACAGGCATTATTTATATATTGTAGACAAAATTTGTTATGGAGCCTTCTTATAATAAAAAAACTTATAGGCTTTTTGTGACATCCAATGATAAAAGTAATATTTTAATAGGATTAAATGTACCCTATAAATTCTTATCACATTAATATTTTATTATCACAAATAAATTGTTTCTAAATCATCATCAGCATTAGGATTTTCTTCAAAACTATAAACAGGCGTTTATACACATAAATATTTACATTGACAATACCCAATACTCATATTAAGTTAATTATTAGCAGACCTTTATGGAGATCAAATGAAGAGCAATGAAATAGCAAAATTAGCTGGAGTATCTAGAAGTACGGTATCAAGAGTGCTAAATCATTATACCAATGTACCCGAAGCAACTAGAATAAAAGTTCAAAATGTAATTGATGAATATGGCTACAAGCCAAATCCATCTGCAAGAGCACTTGCTGGCCAAGCAAATGATATTATAGAGTTAATCATTGCTGATATTGATGAAAGTAATTCAGCTTCAATATATCGTGGTGTATACTCACCCTACTTTTTGGAGACAATTTATTCCATCATCAATTTAGCAAAAGCTAAGGAGCAAATGGTTCTTGTTAACGTAATTACAGATAAAAAAGATTATAAAAAGATTTCATCCAACTTTGAAACAAGGATGATTCGTGGAGGAATTTTTGTAGGGTTCCCCTATCACACTCTAGAAATAAACAACCTTGTGGAAAAAGGCTACAACATTGTTGCTGTCGATAACTTTAATGAAGATGAAGTAAAACGATACAATGCTAAAGCCGTTAACAGTGATAACTTTGGAGGAGGGAAACTTGCAACTCAGTATTTAATAAATCATGGACACAAAAAAATAGGATTCATTGAAGGTGATGCACGTTTATCAGCTATTGAAAGAAAGAAGGGATTCTTATCTGCTATGGAAGAAACGGGTCTTCCAATTCTTGCAAACTCGATGGCACAGGGATTTTTCAGAGAAGATGGTGCTTACACCGCAACTCTTTCCCTTTTAGATAAAGCCGACATTACAGCAATATTCTGCAGCAATGATATCATGGCAGTTGGTGCTCTTCGGGCAATAAAAGAACGAGGATTAAATGTTCCAGACGATATCTCAATTATAGGTTATGATCATCATGACTTTTCTAAGATTATAAATCAAAAATTCACCTCGGTATATATAGATTTAAAAGATGTATCAAAAATGTGTATCGATGGAATCTTCACAGATGGAACATTCATTAAATATTGCTATCCAAAATTGTTTGAAGGTAATTCGGTAAGATCAATTTAAGAATTAAATCCTAAGCAAAAATTATAATGTTTTTCTAATCGCCAATATTCATAATCAAATAATTTACCTTTTGTAGTGCAGATAGGTTATTAATTAGTAACAAAATTCAACTATTATTCTGTAAGGTGAATTCAATTTAATTACATTATTTAAAAATAAACATAAAAAATCTAAAATTTAAGTTTAAATAATCACAAGAAAATAGATTTCCCTTGACAGATATCAGAACAATGATATCATACTCATAAACACGCGTTTATTACCGACAAAACTTGCTTTTTCTTAACAAGAAATTTGTCATTTTTTACACGAGTTATTTATAGCTTTAATAACACTCCTTAATTGCTTAAAAACTAGAAACAACCTAGGGATACTTCTTAGCTGATAGAAACCATATTTGGGCTCCACTGCATAGAACTTATTAAATAAACAAAACAAATACAAAAATCTAAATTAAAAGGATGTACAAATGGCAATATACTCAAACACCCAAGATGGAATTGAATTTCATCTAACAAACAACTCAATTAGCTATATCATGACAATACTAAAAAATGGTCAACTGGGACAATTATATTTTGGGAAAGCGATTATAAACAGAGAGAGCTTCCAGCATCTATTGGTTGGCAGAAGCTGTGTCCTAGCTCCTGCAGTATTTGGTGATGATATGGATTTTTCACTTGAAACAGTTAATCTTGAATACCCTGTTATGGGTGGAGGAGATTACAGAGAAGAAGCTATAAGAATTAGATCTGAAAATGGATCTTCTACCAATGTTCCAGTTTACAAGAGACATGAAATATATAAAGGAAAAAGAAAACTTAAAAACCTTCCATCAACCTGGGCAGAAAATGATGACCAAGTAACAACACTGGTGGTAACCCTTGAAGACAATGTTCAAGGATATGAAATTGAATTATTCTACCATTTATTTGAAAGTAAGGATGTTATTGCAAGATCTGCACGAATTACAAATACAGGAAAACAAAAATTAAAAATAGAAAAAGCACTATCACTTTCAATTGATTTTCCAACAGATAATTTTGAGATGATAACACTTGATGGTGCATGGTCACGTGAGAGACACGTTAGCACTCACCCTCTACATCAAGGAATCCAAAAAATTGAATCAATGAGAGGTGCAAGCAGCGCTAACCACAATCCATCTTTCATCTTGAAGGATTCATTTACAACAGAAGATTTAGGAAATGCATATGGTTTTGCTCTAATCTATAGTGGTAACCATGAAGCATCTGTGCAGGTAGATCATTACAACACCTCTCGAGCACAAATTGGAATCAACAGCAATCGCTTTGAATGGATACTCAATGAAGGTAAATCCTTTCAAACACCAGAAGCAATTCTTGCCTTCAGTGATAAAGGGTTAAGTGGATTGAGTGATAAATTCCATAAGATGATTACATCTAATATAATGACAAGCCAATACAGAGATAAACCTCGCCCATTGTTGTTAAATAACTGGGAAGCTACATACTTTAACTTTGATGAAGAAAAGCTCCTTTCCTTGGCTAAAAAAGCAAAAAAGATTGGTGTTGAATTATTCGTACTTGATGATGGTTGGTTTGGAAAAAGAAATGATGATACCACAAGCCTTGGTGATTGGTACACAAACACCACAAAGCTTCCTTTAGGAATAGGACATCTTGCAGATGAAATTCATAAGCTAGATCTTAAATTTGGTTTGTGGTTTGAACCTGAAATGACAAACGAAGATAGTGATTTATTTAAAAATCATCCTGATTGGGCTATAGAAACTCCAAATAGAAAAAGAAGCTTTGGACGAAATCAATTCGTTCTTGATTATTCAAATCCAGCTGTTGTTGATTACATCTTTGATAAAATGAGCAGTGTAATTAAAGAGACAAAACTTGATTACATCAAATGGGATATGAACAGAAACATTACAGAACCTTTTGGTTCAACGCTTGATGGTGAATCACAGGGAGAGTTCTTCCACAGATATATATTAGGTGTTTACAACCTCTATGAAAGATTGACCTCACAGAATCCTAATGTACTATTTGAATCATGTGCCGCCGGTGGTGCCAGATTTGATTTAGGAATAATGTATTATGCCCCACAGGCCTGGGCCAGTGATGATACAGATGCAATCGAAAGGCTTAAAATTCAATATGGTACAAGCATGATTTATCCATTATGTTCAATGGGATCTCATGTGTCTGCAACTCCAAACCATCAGGTTGGAAGAACAACTTCACTTAAGATGAGAGGTGATGTGGCTTTCTTTGGTACCTTTGGGTATGAATTAGATTTAACCCAATATGGTGAGGAAGATTTATTGAAAATGGCAAATCAAATTACATTTTTCAAACAACATAGAGAGCTATTTCAGTATGGAACATTCCATAGACTTGTAAGCCCTTTTGAAAAAGATGGTGATGCTGCTTGGATGGTTGTGTCTAACGATAAAAGTGAGGCTATATTTGCTTACTACAAGGTACTTGCAGTACCAAACCCTCCTCTGAAAAGAATCAAACTTAGAGGATTAAGTGATGAGAGGGAATACACCATAAACGGGAAGTCTTTTAGAGGGGACGAACTTAAAAATGTTGGATTTATTTTAGAACCTGGTTTCTCTGGTTCTAGTGCTGGCGAGCTCTATAAGGGCAAGCACAATCCAGGAAAGGATTATGGCGATTTTACATCACAATTATATTATGTGAAGACTAAATAGTAAAAAAACATAAATTACAATTTATCTAAAATCAAACTTGATTGATGATAAGAAAAAAAATTAGGATAAGAAGAATAGAAATCTTCTTATCCTTTTTGTTTACTGATGATATATTTCTTTATCACTAAAAAGTTGGTCAATAAAAACAATCCTCAGACACAATAAACTAATTATTTCCCAATTTAATAGAATCTCTAAAATATGAAGCCAGCTTTTTATCAGTGCAATATACATAGCAACCTTTCATACCACGTGTCATCAAAGTCCTATAGGTATTTCGTATAATTACATCACATCTTTTAAGGGCTACTGCATCTTTCTTTCTAGCCAAGGTCTTTATACCATTAAGAGATTTATCTGACTTAGCTCGTTTTGTAAAATCAGTAATAACCTTATCCTCTTCATATCTTAAATCATCACCAATAATTACACCAACATAATTAAATTCAAGCCCTTGGGTTGTATGAATACATCCAATTTGATTTACCGATTGCTTATCAATTGCAAAGGGAAGCTTGCTACCATTTAAATTCCATTTCATATGAAAATCATCTATATTGATATCAGTGACATCAAGCGACCCTTCTTTCTTCGAAACCCACTCCCAACAGTAACCTGCCACCATCCTTGATTTATTATCTTCTAGATTCTTTTCTTCAATAGCCAAACGGAGTTCATTTGGATCATCAAAAATTCTAAAATCATAGGGAATATCATATAGGGTTAGATTGGCAGTATCTCTAATTTGAAGAGTGTTATCTAGCCAAGAAAGGTAGCCGTCACTACCACCACATCTAAACTGGCTTAATAATTCAACAACTTTAAGTTGGGAATTTTCTTTTTTTGCCCATTTTTTTATTTCAGCTATGGAACCTGCATCACTTGCAGTTACCATCTGTTCCTCATCTATAAAAAATACTGAAGTTCTTGCACCATGTATAATTTCTTTTGTTTGATTCTCACCTTTATTTCGAAACATACCAGACTTTACATTCAATCGATGAGCTTCATCACATATCAATAACCCATAAAGATCTTTTGGAGTTTCAGTAAAGCTACCAGAACCTACAAACAAACCTTTTATATACCCTTTTTTAAAATTACTGCCCATGAGCTTTTTATAAAAGACCTCTCTAGGAGCTGCATTTTTTGTAATATAAGTAGAATAAATATTTTCCTTAATCGATTGTACCAAAAGATTTATAGCCACCACAGACTTACCTGTTCCCGGTCCACCTTTTACAACAATGGTTCTCTTTTTATTATCAACACTGGAAAGACGTGAACAGTGCATAATCTCCTCAAAAATAACTTTTTGATCATCAATTAAAACAAATTCTTGATTATTATTCATCATAGATAAAAGACAATCTTGCAAAGATTTAGATGGACTTAACACACTCTCATCTATGGTTCTAACAGTTAATAATTTATCACCATATTTTATATGCTTCTTTATATATTCTGTTAATTTTAATTCATCATACATTGTAAAAACAGGAGCCTGCTCCAAATAGAAATCAAACTTCTTATCTACAATTGCATCATCTTTAGATTTAACTCTATAATTATGAAGATAAGCGCAAGGCTGCACTTTAATATTCTCTTTTTTAATATTCAAATTGCTATTCTTTAATAATTCAGTGTATGACCATACTTGATAGGAGGGATGAATTGTTGTTATTTTAGAACCACCAAGAAAGGTTTTAACACTGTCTTGTCCTTCCACTTTTTCAGCACTTTCCCATTGCTTTAATTCAATAAAGATAGCTTCCATTCTTTTTTTTTCATCATATCCAGAGATTATAAAATCAACTCTTTTTGATGTCGATGGTATATTATATTCTATTGCAACACCTGCATCGGAAGGAATTCCATCATCACCTACAACATTTCTCATTCTATTCAAAGAATTCATCCAAGATCTCATTTCACTTGGACCTGTATGTCTGTTCATCTTGCTAACCAAGTTCTCAGAGATTATATCAACATACTTACCAGATTGGACATCTGAAATAAAGCCAGCTTTTGTATTGTTGTAAATTATCATGATCCTTCCTTTTGTGTTAATATGCATTACATACCAACACATGTAATAGAATAATACACTGAGATCCTAATTGAAAGATAAATAATAAATATATAATTAATCTAAAAACAAATCAGCAATTATATTCCTAAGTAGGAATATAATCCTACCTTAAACTAGTTATAATTTATCGAATACCAATAATTATTGTATAATGCAGAAGTTTTCGATAAGCTATTTATATATTTAGCAGAATAAAAGGATCAAAAACAATGAGAAGAACAAATATTGTCCGAGATAAAATATTGGAGTATTACTCAGGAGATCCTCTTAGATCTCAACACTTAATTAAGGTTGAAGCCTTTGCAACTCTTATTGCAGAAAAGGAACAGGTTGATGAAGATACAGCTACAGTTATCTCCCTTTTAGGATATTGTCATGATATTGGAATTAAACTTGCGGAACAAAAATATGGCAAAAGTACAGGAAAGTTGCAAGAAGAACTAGGGAAAATACCCTCAAAACAATTAGTACTTGATTGTGGATTTGATGAGATTATAGCAAACAGAGTTAGCTATGTAACCGCCCACCATCACACATATACAAAAATAGATAATATTGAATATCAAATCCTTGTGGAAGCTGATTTTATTGTCAATATCTTAGAAAACAAAATAGACAAAAAAAAAGCATTGACAATACGAAATAAAATATTTAAGACAAAAAGTGGAAAGACTCTTTTATCACAAATGTATGCCCTAAATTAAAAATATGTTATAGAAATAATAAGGCAGCTCCTTTAAATAATTGGAACTGCTTTAATATTATTTAACTGATTTATTATCGGCTTGAACTGTTGTGTAACAAAAAGCTCTCTATTCTACCAAGTTGCTGCTCAGTTATGCATAAAAATTCACTTTCAATGCTTATCAATTGCTCCTTTAATAACGTAGAAAGATTATCTTCCAAACTTCCAATATTCATATCCAATCTAGACGAAAAGTCTTCTTTATTTAATTCGATATCAATACGACCGTTCATCATTATTTCATCTCGAAAGTTAAATGATAAATATTTCATGAGTAAATTCTTTCCATGAAGCAGTGCTTTAGGATCAATATCATTCAATGTATGATACATATCTTTTACAAAGTTAGTGAATACCAATTTATAACTTTCAAAGTCACTTTCAATCCATTGCTTAAAGTCTTGTCCATTTACAATGATTATTACACTTTCTTGACTGGTTCTTACAGTGGCATTTGCAACTTTACCACCACTCAAAATCTCTAAAATTCCAGCAAAACATGGTGGATCATTAGATAGATAAGCCAAACCATTGTCTTTATCATCCATCTTAAATACATCAAGTCGACCAGAAACTAGAATAAATACAGAGTTAACTTCCTCATCTTTTTTAATGAGTACATAATTTGCTGGTACAATTTTTATTAACTGTCTTTTCCTAATTTCATCAGGACAATTATTAAACAATTTACTAAGTAGCTCATCATTAGCAATTAATGCTTTAAATCTCTCCATAATTTTTTAATTTCTCCCTCCATTAAACAATACACCCAATGAAACATTATGCAAAGGTTAAAAAAGCCAAAAAATTACAAATAATTAGACACCTTTACTTCAGTTCCAATAATTTAATATATTGCGTCTTATTACATACTTTTTCTAACATAATAAGCCTTTTCGAATACAATATTTTTTGCTTTTTCAAAAATATTTTTATGCTACAACTAAACATGCGATAATATACTTATGTAATAAATATAAATTTTAATCAGAAAACCCCAAACTTCAACCAACATTTATATTGCTAATTATTTGGTTAATTAGCTATCTTCATAAATAGTACGTAACACTGTATAAGTCATATTGAATAAAAAGATTACAATATATCTTATTTGTTGCATTTAACACATCATCGTTTAACAAAACGGTGTTATTATATATATATTAAAAAGTAAAACTTATTTTCAGAGGAGTAAATATGAATACAGATATGTTTTGTTTCCAATGCCAGGAAACAGTAGGTAACACAGGATGTACAAAGAGAGGCGTATGCGGTAAGACTGCTGAAACAGCAGGGTTACAGGATTTATTAATTTATGCAACTAAAGGTTTATCAATAGTTACTACTCGCTTAAGAGGCGAAGGTGTAACCATTCAAAAAACAGTTAATCACCTAATTTCAATCAATTTATTTTCTACAATTACAAATGCTAACTTTGATGATGATGTATTTGTAGCAAGAATTAAAGAAACAATGGAAATCAGAGATACCCTTGCATCACAGTTAACTTCAAAAGTTGATTTTGCTGACGCAGTTACATTTAAAGCTACAACACTAGAAGAAATGGAAGCTAAAGCAGCAACTGATTTAGTTGGTGTTCTTTCAACTAAAGATGAAGATAAAAGATCTCTTAGAGAATTAATAACCTACGGACTAAAAGGTATTGCAGCATATGTAAAACATGCCAATGCTTTAGGTTTTGAAGATACTAAAGTTGATGAATTCATTCAATCAACAATGGCTAAACTATTGAATGATGTATTATCAGTAGATGATCTTATTGCATTAACACTTGAAACTGGTAAGTTTGGTGTTGACGGTATGGCTATATTAGATACAGCAAACACAAAAACTTATGGTAATCCAGAAATCACCAAAGTTAATATCGGTGTTGGTAAAAAACCTGGTATATTAGTTTCTGGTCACGACTTAAGTGATATTGAAGAATTACTTAAACAAACAAAGGGAACAGGAGTTGATGTATACACTCATGGTGAAATGCTACCAGCACACTATTATCCTGAATTAAAGAACTATGATAACTTATTCGGTAACTATGGTGGTTCATGGTGGAAACAAAAAGAAGAATTTGAAAAGTTCAATGGTCCTATCTTAATGACTACAAACTGCATCGTTCCTCCTAAAGGCTCTTACATGGGTAGAATCTTTACAACTGGTGCTACAGGCTTCCCTGGTGTAAAGCACCTTAAAGGTGAAAACGGTGGACAAAAAGATTTCAGTGAAATAATTGAATTAGCTAAGACTTGTGCAGCTCCAACAGAATTAGAAACAGGTTCTATTGTAGGTGGTTTTGCTCATGATCAAGTATTCAAATTGGCTGACACAGTTGTGGATGCAGTTAAATCAGGTGCAATTAGTAGATTCTTTGTAATGGCTGGTTGTGATGGTAGAGCTAAATCTAGAGATTACTATACAGAATTTGCAAAAGCTCTTCCTAAAGATGCAATTATATTAACTGCTGGTTGTGCAAAGTATAGATATATTAAATTAGATCTTGGCGATATCGGTGGAATTCCAAGAGTGTTGGATGCAGGCCAATGTAATGACTCATACTCATTAGCATTAATTGCTCTAAAACTTAAAGAAGTATTTGGACTTGATGATGTTAATGAATTACCAATTTCTTACAACATTGCTTGGTACGAACAGAAAGCTGTTATTGTTCTTCTAGCCCTTCTTTACTTAGGAGTAAAGGATATTCACCTAGGACCAACACTACCTGCATTCTTATCACCAAACGTAGCTAATGTTCTAATTAATAACTTTGGTATTGCTGGAATCGGTGATATTAAAGATGATATCGAACTATTCTACAAATAAAAATTGAATAGTGGAGGCAAAAAATGAAAGCAATAATTAACGATGGTTGCATTGGATGCGGACTATGTGCTTCAACATGTGATGAAGTATTTCGTATGAACGATGATGAAGGTATAGCAGAAGTATACGGAGAAGTAACTGCTGATAATATTGATTCAGCTCAAGAAGCTGCAGAGGATTGTCCAGTAGGTGTAATCGAAGTAGAAGACTAGAACTTCTAGAAAAGTACTATAAAT
>CAYWGU010000034.1:0-17225 GCA_964457975.1 uncultured Spirochaetaceae bacterium
TAGAATTGATTTTTTAAATTCTTTTATTTGCTTTCTAACTTAATTTATAAAAATAATCAGAGTTCCTTACTAGTTCTTTTAGAACTAAGCTCTAAACCAAATATCTGCTCTAAGTTACTCTTTTTGGGTAGTTTTTCAGCAGTATTTAATGCATATTAAAATCTTCAAAAGTAATTATACGCAAACATTACTTGTTCCGTTGTGAATAAGATATTTTATTGAAAGAAATCTTCTAGATTGCTACCTTTAAAATTGGGTATCACTTTCTTAAAATCTTTCTCATAGAATTCCTAGATTGGTAATTATTTCATAGTAACAGTACCCCCTGTGGATGAGTTCATAACCAATAATATTGATGAGTGCTCTTCTGGAGACACTGTAAAGCGCCTCTTATTTTAAAATATACTATCTGTTTTGTAATTTTTATGTGTTTGAAGAAAAATTAGGAGAAAAGTGTAAAATAATAGTTAATGAATTTATTGGTAATTAAAATGGCTCTTTGTGATATTCAATAGATAACTTGGTAGTTTTATACAAAAAAATCTTTATTCAAAGGTTTTTACCTGTTTTGTGTGACAACTTCAACGCCACCACAGACGAAATAACTTTCTTTATCATAAATTAATAATTATAAACATGGCTGATTCTTAAGAATGTTTTGATGCTGAGAGTTATCTCATATCTGCTAGACCTCTTAAAAAAGCCTCTCTACGATAGCCCTATAAAAACAACAGGTAACAAAGCTTTCATAGAGAATATAATTATCATGAAGGTAAAATCACTATTATAAAGTGTCTAAGATCTTTTGAATAGAATTTTTGAACTCGGAAAATTCTACACTATTTTCAAGTGAGAAATCTCTGATAGTCTGAGAGTTTGAACTGTAAGGTTTATCAAATATTTCCTCAATCTGTGTTTTTGTCATTCCCCAATCAAGAAGAGTGGCAAAGGTAGTATTCCCTTTTACAAGTTTCTCAACCGAATCAGAGGAAGGTGTTTGTGAAACATCTACTGTTTGAGCATCAATTAAACCCACAGAAGTTGGAGAGACACTCCTTTTTTTAAGAGCTTGAAACAATTCGTCAGAGATCACACCTTTTTCTTTAAGTATATTCAATGCTGGATTTGGAAGAAGCGATGTTTCTTCTGCTTCATAAGACATTCCAAGATAGAGAGCAACAAACAATTTCACACTGTCAGTGCCTACTTCACCCTCTATATTGGGCATATTTCCATAGAAGGTTTCTAAATCTTTGGCTTTAAAGTCTTTCGCCTCTTTTTCTGATGTGTCTAAAGCAAAGGCTTGTGCAAGGATTGTAGCTGGAACTGCAAAACTATTCTCTATATCTCCAAAGGTGTAGGAACCTCTTATATCTGCAGGATCTGCCATACCGGCAAACTCACCAGTTGAAATACGGACAGGTTTTTTAGTGCTTTCAGTTATCCAAAGACCCGAGGCCATAAGGATCAATATACCACCTAATATAATGACGCCTAATAATAATGCTGTACGTTTTGCGTTAAGCTTCATGATTAACCTCCTTTTTAATCTTTTTACCAGGTTCGGATGTGTTCAACTCAAGAGTCATTGGAATAGGACAGGCTGCCTCTGAAGTACAACTAAGACAGGATATACATTGATGATCTCTGATCTTAGATTTGGTTGATACTTCAATGTTCATAGGACAAGCCTGATTACATTTTCCACATGATATACAACTATTTGGATTTCTTCTTATACTAAAGATTCTGAATAAATTAGTTATTCCAAGCAAAGCACCATATGGACAAGCGTATTTGCAAAAAGGCCGTTCTATAAACAATGAGAGAACTATGACCAATCCTAACGATATGAAACCGGTTATTGCCACTTCACCTGTCCAAAAATTGAACAATGCATAATAGGGATCATACTCAGCAAAGACAAGCTTTGCAGATACAGCCGTCATGACTAAAACCCAAAGTAGTACTGCATAGCGCAGGTAACGCAACACAGAATCTAAACGTTTTGGAATCATATTATTATATTTTTTATGAAAGAGTTTCTTTCCTATATAGCTAATCCACTCTTGAAAAGACCCAAAAGGGCAGACCCAACCACAGAAGATCGGTCCTGCAATGATTGCTGTCATAAATACAATAATCATAAGATAGAATGATGCTTCATGTACTTTCTGCACGAATGTTCCCGCTGTGACATACTGATAAATCGTCACTACGCCACCGACCGGACAGATTGCATGAAGAGAGGCTCCTTTAATGAACGGGATTGAAATCCCTGATTCTTCTAGAGAATGACCTACCACCACCAATAAGACTAACATAAAGAATACTATTTGTACTGTTCTACGAATTAACTTCACGGAAGAATGTTTTTTCATAATATTGCCCCCTATAATAATTTAGTATAACAGAACATATGGAATAAATGTAAATTTTTTTAAGCCTAAATATCTTGTTACTTTTTTAATTGTGAAACTTTCAAAAATTGAGGAAGAAAAAAATCAATGTAAAATAGCAAAGAGCATAATTAAAAAAGAGTTTATTCAATGAAAATCTTTCTGGGAATTCCACGAGAAATACAATACCGGTGCATTGTTTCTTCTCTACTAACATCACAAAGAGCTCCACTGAATATTCAGTAGAGCACAACTTATTCTAAAAATATTATTATTTTAGCAATTATATCATGTTTGTAGATAATTTGAAGAAAATTATGAATTTTTATTTTGTGAATTTACTATCAATTAAAATCAAAAAGGGTGGTAGGTTGTTAAACTACCACGTATTTTCAATGTTGATTTAGTTATATGTAAATAATCAAACTAAATTTTTGTCCAAATTTATAGTAATTTTATCCAACAAATTGGATAATTTATAAATTTAATTTTGTATATCATCGCTTTTAGAATTTATAAATATGTTTGTATAAAATAATTCTTTATTATGTATAGAATTAATATTTATCCAAATAATGATTGCTTTTTCCAAAAAGTTGGTGTAGTCTTTTACTAGAGTAATAATTGTTAACTTAAATTCAAATTAGTAGAGTTAATATGCTTAAAGTTATTATTATAGGAAATTATGAATGAGTGTAAAACTAAAAGATATTGCTAATGAGGCAGGTGTTTCAATTTCAACTGTTTCTAGAATTCTCTCAGGGGATACTTCAAGAAAAGCCAATAAACAAACTGTAGATAAAGTAAAAAAAATTGCAGTTGATTTGGGATACTTTGAAGTCAAAGCTAATAGAATTTCTGCACAGATGAAAACAAGTGTTAATATCGGATGTGTATTCACATCGGATCACGAATCCTTTGTATCGCCTTTTTTTTCACAAATTTTATCAGGAATACAAGAGGAACTTTTTAATAATATTTACAATATTGAATGTCATTTTTTCAATTTTAACTTAAACGAGTTAAGTGTTGAGAGCGCTCTATCAGATATTAATCTAGATGGAGCTGTTATTCTTGGTAGAACTAATTTAGGTACAATTACAAAATTAAAAAGCAAAATAAAAAATTTAGTTTATTGTGGAATAAATCCCATGGATCAAGAAATAGATGAGGTTTGCTGCAGTGCCTATGAGGGTGTCATTGAAGAAATATTATACTTAAAAGATTTAGGGCATTCTAAAATTGGATATATTGGTCCAACTGACAAACAGGAAGCTATTTTTAATGAACACAGATATAAAGGTTATATTGATGGTCTGCAAAAGTGTAACTTTGAAATTAATCAAAATTATATACAAGACTGTTATTTAAGTGCAGCAGATGGATATAAGAGTGTTAAATCTATGTCTAATAATTCATCACTTCCATCAGCTATTATTTGTGCAAATGATATTGTAGCTATGGGTGCTCTAAAAGCTTTGAATGAATTAAACATATCAGTTCCAAATGATATTTCTGTATTGGGTTTTGATAATGTGGAGGAATCTTCTTATACAAATCCCTCTTTAACAACAATCGATGTTCCAAAAATTGAATTAGGTAAAGTATCTATAAAAATATTACTTGATAGAATCCACAATGGTCATAAAAAACAATTGAAGGTAAATATTCCTTTTTCATTGATAGAACGAGAATCTTGTAAAGGACTAAATTAAAATGAGTAAATTATTAATTATGCATGGTGGTGGGCCTACTGCTGTTTTAAATTCATCTCTTTATGGGGCAATCTGTGAAGCAAAAAAATCAAATAAAATTGATAAGATATATGCCTCACAATCAGGTGTATGGGGGCTATTTAATGATAGCCTAATTGATTTAAGCAATATAGCTCAAGGAGATTTAGAGTTATTGAAAACTACTCCTGGCTCTGCTATTGGTACGGGTCGAGATCATCTAGAAGAAGAAGATTATGACAAATTAGCGCAAATATTAACTGATAAGGGGATTTCTTTTGTACTAATGACTGGGGGTAATGGAACCATGGATACCGCTAAAAAACTATCTCAGAGATGCATAAAGCATAATATTGTGGTAGTTGGTATTCCAAAAACCATGGACAATGATTTATCAAAAACAGATCATAGCCCCGGTTTTCCCTCAGCAGCCAGATATCTTGCAGGATCCATAAAAGAGGTTGCTCAAGATGTAAAAGGATTATCCATTCATGTAGTTGTAATTGAAGCTTTTGGACGAGATACAGGGTGGATTTGTGCCTCAAGTGCATTAGCTAGAGAGAAAAAAGGTGATGCACCCCATATGATTTTATGTCCAGAACAAGCCTTCAATGAAGCTGATTTCCTAGAAAAAGTTAAAGAAGTTTATGATAGAAATGGCAGTGCTGTAGTTGTAGCAAGCGAGGGTTTACGATATGAAGATGGAACTCCAATTGTTGAGCCAATTTTCAGTGTAGGTAGAAGTGTTTACTTTGGAGATGTTTCCTCTCATTTAGCTCAATTGATTACTAAAAAGTTAGGAATAAAAGCCAGATCAGAGAAGCCTGGAATATTATCAAGAGCATCAACTATGTGGAGTAGTGAGGTCGATATTCAAGAGGCTATTTTATGTGGAGCAAAAGCTGTTGAGTTAGCACTTGATAATAAAAAAGGGTATATGCCTGTAATTATTAGAACAAGCACTGAACCCTATAGTGTAGAGATTAAAGGTTTTGAAATAGATGAGAGCATCTTAGAGGCAAAGATTATGCCAGCATCTTATTTAGATACAGAAAATTATGATGTTACAGAGGATTTTATTAATTGGTTAAAACCGCTAGTAAAACCTGAGTTACAAAAATACATTTCATTTATAAATAGTAATTAGGAGATAAAATGAGTTATATACCAATGAGACCAATTTTGGAAGCTGCAAGAGACAATTCTTATGCAAATGGTGCTTTCAATGTAAATGCAGTTGCCCAAGTTGAGGCAGCTATAGAAATTCATAAAATACTTAGAGCTCCTGCTTTATTACAGGGTGCAGAATTAGCTAATGGTTTTATGGGAGGTCGTAAGGACTTCTTTAATTCAACACTTGAAGATAAAAAAAACGGAGCTAAAAATTTAGTTAAGGCTGTAGAGGATTCATTAAAAGAGAATGATGTACCAGTTTGTTTGCATCTAGATCATGGTCAAACCTTTGAAAGTGTAAAGGCTGTTATTGATGCTGGATATACCTCTGTAATGATTGATGGTTCTTCTTTCCCTTTAAAAGATAATATTGAACTTACAAGGGAAGTAGTAAAATATGCCCATCAATATGGTGTTACGGTAGAAGGTGAACTTGGTGTGTTAGCTGGAGTTGAAGATCATGTATTCTCTAGTACCAGTACATATACAAATCCCTTAGATGCTATTAAGTTTTTCAAAAAAACCAAAGTTGATGCATTAGCTATTAGCTATGGTTCAAAACATGGAGCTAATAAAGGCTCTGATACAGTGATTAGAAAAGAGATTGCGCTATCTATTAGAGAATGTATGAATCATGAACTTATTGATGGATTTTTAGTTTCACATGGCTCTTCCTTGGTTCCCTTCTATATTGTTAATGCGATCAATAAATATGGCGGTAATGTTAATAATGCTCATGGAATTTCATTAGAACAATTAAAAGAAGTAAGTCTTACAGGAATTAACAAGATAAATGTTGATACAGATCTAAGATTGGCTGTGACTCGTAATGTTAGAGAATTATTTAATACAAGAGTACAATTGAAAAATAATGCTTCCATTGGAGAAATATGGCAATTGATGGAGCAAAAACCTGAAAACTTTGATCCTCGTTATTATTTAACTCCAATTATGAATACTCTTCAATTTGGAACTAGTGGTGATGAGTATATAGATTTAATTGTTAAAGAAATGAAAATGGGTGTAAAAGAAGTTTTAGGAACTTTAATTGTTGAATTTGGTGCAGTCGGTAAGGCTGAATTAGTGAAAGAAGTAACACTGGAACAAATGGCTGATTTCTATAAAACAAATAAAATGTAATTAACTCTATTTCAGGGGGTAATACTCCCTTAATGAAATTCCCTTTGAAATATGAGCTTTGAAATTTAAGGAGATACAAATGCAACACATATATGTTAATTTTAAAAGATTTGATGTTCCATCAACCTTTGGAGGTGTTAATAGATTAGGTGATTTAAAATCATTTTCTAAAACAGTTATAGATAATACTATTAAAACTTTGGAGACATATGATTCTTCAAAGGTTCATTTTGTTCACTACTACCCTGAAGCACAATTAATAAGTGCCATTGAGAGTGTTGGTTCATCAACAGCTCTTAGTATTGGCTCTCAAAGTGTATATAGATCTGATATAGTACAGGGTAAAAACTTTGGTGCCTTTACAACGAATCTTCCAGCCTCTGCTGTTGAAGCAATTGGATGTAGCTCTACTATAATTGGTCACTGTGAAGAGAGAGCTGATTTTAATGGTTTATTAGCTCTTGGAGGTAATAAAGACAGAAAAGTTGTTAATACTATTTTAAATGATGAAATTAAATTAGCTCAAAAACATAATCTACAAGTACTCTATTGTATTGGTGAAAAAGCAGAAGAGGTAGATGATTGGGAAGCTGTATTAACAGAACAACTTGAAATTGGCTTGAAAGATTGTGATTTATCAAATGTAGTTATTGCTTATGAACCAGTCTGGTCTATTGGACCTGGTAAGACACCTGCAGATAAACCTTACATCACAAAGGTTGCAAAACTTATTAAAGAAGTTATTGGAGCCGAAGTAGCTGTAATTTATGGTGGTGGTCTAAAGCAAGCAAATGCACAGATGCTAGCATCAATTGATGAAATTGATGGAGGCCTTATTGCTCTTACAAGATTTACAGGAGATTTTGGCTTCTATCCTGAAGAATATTTAGAGATTATTTCTCTTTATATGGATGCAAAGAATAATAAATAATAATAGGAGATATATGAAATGAAATTAGAATTTGAATATGGCACAGGCTTTATGTCGGCAGAACTTCCTGAAACAACTGATGTCTTCATTCCTGGAGAAACAGTAGCAGATCCTCCATGTATTGCTGAGGATAAACTTGAAGAGGAAACTCTTAAGAGTTTACGCAATCCTATGGGAATGCCTGCTCTAACAGAATTAGCTCATGAAGGCGCTAAATGTGTAATCATCTTTCCCGATAGAGTAAAAGGTGGAGAGCAGGCAACCAGTCACAGAAAAGTATCAATCAAGTTAATACTTCAAGAATTATTTAGTGTTGGTGTTGATGAAAAAAATATATTACTTCTTTGTTCCAATGGACTGCATAGAAAGAATACTGAACAGGAAATACATAACGTACTTGGAGATGATTTATTCAATCAGTTCTGGGATAAAGGTCAGATTATAAACCACGATAGTGAGGATTATGATCATCTTGTTGATCTTGGAACCACCAAAAGAGGTGATCCTGTTTGGATTAACAAGTATGTATATGATGCAGATGTTGCAATTCTTATTGGACATACAATGGGTAATCCTTATGGTGGATACTCTGGTGGTTACAAACATTGTGCAACAGGAATAAATCACTGGACTAGCATTGCATCTCACCATGTTCCTGAAGTAATGCATAGAAAAGACTTCACTCCGGTAAACGGAAAAAGTTTAATGAGAAGTAAATTTGATGAAATTGGCATGAGACAGGAAGAAGCAATGGGCAAGAAGTTTTTTTGTTGTGATGCAGTTCTAGATACAAATGCAAGACAGATTGAAATTAACAGTGGATATGCTAAAGTTATGCAACCAAAGAGTTGGATTACCGGTGATAAAAGAACTTATGTTCATTGGGCAGAAAAGAAATATGATGTAATGATTTTTGGTATGCCACAGTTTTTCCATTATGGTGATGGAATGGGCACAAACCCTGTAATGTTGATGCAAGCTTTAAGTGCACAGGTAATTAGACATAAAAGAATTATGAGTGATAATTGTGTTATTATATGTTGTTCTTCCCTTGATGGAGATTATCATGAGGACCTATGGCCTTATACTCCTGAAATGGTTGATATTTTTAACAATTACAATACTCTTCCAGATATTAATGAAATTGGCAGAGCAATGGCACAAAGACCAGACTTTATTGAAAAATACAGAAATCATCATGCATTTCATCCTTTTCATGGTTATTCAATGATATCATGTGGACACATTGCAGAGATGAATACAAGTGCAATCTATATGGTAGGTGGGCAAAAACCTGGTACTGCTAGATTAATGGGTCTTAAAACAAGAGCAACATTTGAAGAAGCTCTTGAAGATGCAAAGAAAAAATTTGTTGGAGAAAATCCTAGCATTTTGGCTCTTCCAAAGACCTTTAAAACAGCTGCTGTTCATCTATGTATGAAAGATGATCCAAATATTGGACCTGTTAATAAATAGTGCAAACAATAATTATAATGGTGGGTGCAACATTTGTTGCATCTGTTGTTCAAGGAATGACGGGAGTGGGGTTTGCAATGATTTTGATGGCTTTGCTTCCTTTTGTTATTTCATATACACAATCGGCACAGCTAGCCCTAATGCTGACTTTTTTCTTTTCTCTTTATACCATTATAAAATATAAAGATGAAATAGACTTTAAAGCAATTTCTGTTCCGATAATATTTAGATTTATTGGTGGTGCAATTGGTTTTAAGATACTTATGATTTTTTCGGATCATCTTTTAACAATGATTCTAGGTGGCATGCTTGTTTTGTTCTCATGCTTTGTTTTGATTACAGATAACAGGTTAAGTATAAAGCAAGGTAACTTAAATGCTACAATATCTGGTAGTCTCAGTGGACTGTTTACTGGTATTGCAAGTATCGGAGGACCCCCTCTTGTAGTATATTTTTTATCTGTCTTTGGTGATAACAAAAAAAAGTACATTGCATCAATTACATTCTGCTATTTTGTTGGTTGTATATATCAATTGGGACTTCATGCAATAAATGGAATGCTAAATGTATCAATGATTCGAATACTTTTGATCTGCTTGCCTTCTCTTGTCTTAGGATACCTAATAGGTGAGAAACTTCTTATGAGAATTAAAGAAGAAAGAATAAAAAAATATGTATATTTTATAATTTTGATTATGGGTGCCTTAATAATAATTGGTGAAATAATATAGAATAATAAGTTGCACCAGCTAATGCTGGTGCATTTTTAATCACTAGAGTAATAATAATTCAATGATTTTTCTTTAATTTTTTAAGTTATATTTATACATTAATCATTTTTTTCTTCTGGTACCTAATCACATATCTTCTTTACTATTTTTGAATAGGCAAATCTTTTATCCCTTTATTCTTAAAAAAGTCATAGTTTTTCTAAGCTTTCTTATAGTGAAAGAATGGTATCTGTCTGTTTATATCTTTATTTAGCTGTAATATTTTTACTAAATAAAAAACTTTACAATAGGCAAAAGGCATGTTAGGATAATCATAATAATTAATTAATTTAATTAATTAATTAATTAAACCTATTTTTGGGAGCTTTCTTATGAGGTTGCAAAATCAATCAAATATTTATCGAAAAAAAGAAAAGATTAAATTAAATTTATGGTGTTATCTTTTTTTGAGTTTGACTTTAGTGTTTTATATTCTTTTTCAAGGATGGCCTATAGTTAGTAGTATATATTATTCAACTGTTAAGTGGTCTGGCCTGACAAGTGGAAGTGTTTTTGTAGGTTTGGAAAATTATAAAAATATTTTACATGATGAATTATATTGGAATGCTTTTTTTAATAGTTTTAAATTTACCATTAGGTATGTTCCAATTATATTAATTGTATCATTGCTTTTAGCATTGGTTTTGAATAATCAAAGATTGGGTGGAAAAACTGTTTATCGAACTATTTTCTTTGTTCCTGTAGTTACTACTGCATCCATAATTGGAATTATTATGATATTTATTTTTGGTTTTCAAGGACCTCTAAATATATTATTAAGAAAACTTGCAATTACACATAAATCAATTAGTTTTTTAAGTAGTGGTAAGTACGCATTTAATACTGTAGTGGCAATAGCTGTTTGGAAAGATTGTGGTACATATATGATTTATTGGATTGCAGGTCTTCAGAGTGTTCCAAGAGAAATGTATGAAGCTGCAGAGTTAGATGGAGCTTCTCCTTTTACTACTTTCTTTAAAGTTGTTTTACCTTTAATTGCTCCTATAGCAGGGATTATTACAGTCTTATGTACAATTAATTCTTTAAAAGTTTTTGACATCATTAAAACCATGACTGAAGGTGGTCCTTTTTATAAAACAGATGTAGTAGGTACTTATGTTTACAGATTAGCTTTTTCTAGTGAAATTGGTTTACCTAGAGTAGGTTATGCAAGTGCAGGTGCAATTATCTTCGGTATTACTGTGATCTTTATAGTATTTATATCTAATTTGTTAAGATCAAGATTCAAAAGTCAGAGAAATTTTTAAAGGAAATAATTATGAAAATTAAAGTCAGAAGAAAAAATATACCAATCCATATATTATTAATTATTGTAGGTTTTGCATGGTGCTATCCATTTTTGTGGATGATATCAGCTTCATTTAAAACTCAACCAGAGTTCTTTTCCAGTAAATTAGCTTTGATTCCTAAATCACCTACTTTGGACAATTTTGTTAGAGTTTGGGGAGTTGGAAATTTTGGTACTTATTTTTTAAACTCCATAATAATTACTTCTTGCTCTGTTTTATTGGTTTTAGTTATGACAAGAACTGCCGGTTATGCAATGGGAAGATATAAATTCGTTGGGCGAAATGTAATAATGGGTATTTTTATATCAAGTATTTCTATTCCTTTGGTTAGTACCATTATTCCGATTTATCAAATAATTAAGTCCATGAATTTAGTCGGAACAAGATTAGGTGTAATCCTTTCAGGAGCAGGTGGAGCGCATGTTATTTTCTTGTTGCTTTTTTCTTCTTTCTATCAGCAAATACCTAATGAATTAGAAGAAGCAAGTAAAATTGATGGGTGTAGCTTTTTACAAACTTACCTATATGTTATGAAACCTTTAGCTAATCCTATTGCTGTTACAACAATAATAATGGAGACAATTTGGACTTGGAATGCTTTTTTACTTCCACTCGTTTTGACACTAAATAATCCAGATTCAAGAACACTAGCAGTCGGATTATATTCTTTCAAAGGTGAGAATACCATCGATTGGACTGGTATTGCTACAGGAGCAACAATTTCTGTAATACCAATTATAGTTTTATTCATTATATTACAAAAATATGTAGTTAATGGTGTTGCCGGAGCTGTTAAAAATTAATAGGAGTTGAATTATGAATATAGGTTTTATGACTAATATCTTAGTTAGTAATGGTATGAAATCTTTAGAAGATATAGCAAGTTGGGCTCTTCTAAATAATTTTCAAGATATTGAAGTTGGTCCCACAATACCTCTTGTTCAAAATGTGTTTGAAAATGTTATCAACAATAAAATAAATATATCGTCTTTAACTTATTGCAGAAATTTTCTGAGTAGTGATATTAAAGAATCTTCAACTCATATTCAAGGATTGAAGGATCGAATTGAATTTGCATCAAAGCTAGGTATAGAGAAGATTGTTACATCGACAGGCATTGATAAAAGAATTGAAGAGGGTGTTTACGATAGTGCTGATTCTATTAGAAAACGACCTGAAAAAAGTTTGGATCTATTCTATGAGGTCTTTGCTCCTATAGTAGATTTTGCAGAAAAAAAGAATGTGAAATTAGCCTTTGAAAATTGTCCATTAATGGGAAATATAGCTATTTCTCCTTATATGTGGAGATTAATTTTTGAAAAGATCAAAAGTGATAAAGTTGGACTAGCATATGATCCATCGCATTTTATTTGGCAGTTTATTGATCCTATAAAACCAATAATAGAGTTTAAGGATAAAATATTTCACTTTCATGCAAAGGATACTATTATTTTTGACAGCATACTTACAGATAGAGGTGTTTTCACAGATTTAGAGTGGTGGAGATATTGTATTCCAGGTGATGGTTTATTGGATTGGAAATTATTTATTGAAACAATAAAAGATTGTGGATTTGATAATACGATTAGCATTGAACATGAAGATAAAAATTATGAAGGATCAATAGAAAGAGTTCAAGAAGGTATTTTGAACGGAAAAAGATATTTTGAACGTTTTTTATAGGAGAAATACAGCAATGATAAGAATTGGCATAGTTGGTATGGGAGAGAATATAGGAATTGCAAAAAACCATATTAAGGCATATATAGCACACAGAGATACTGAAATTGTTGCTTTATATGATATTGATAGTAAGCAATGTGAAAAATATAAAGAACTTTTTAACCTTGAAAGTGCAATTATCTATAAGGATTTAGAAAGCCTTTTAAATAATATTGATGCAATTAGTATTTGCACACCAAATGATACACACGCTTTGATTGCAGCTAAAGCAATAGAAAAAGGAATTCACGTTTTATGCGAAAAACCCTTTGGCACAAGTTGTGATTCAATTGATGCCCTAGTTAAAAAAACCAGTGATACTAAATTAATAAATATGGTTGGTTTTTGTTATAGAGGCCTTCCTTGTTATAAGTATATTAAAGAGAAAATTGATAATGATTTCTTTGGCAAAATTTACTTTGTAAAGATGAGTTTAGGTGGTGGTAGAATAGCAAGTTCATCTGTCAAAAGAGAATGGAGAATGAACTCTAAAAGGTCAGGCTCTGGTGCTCTAGCTGATTTTGGTAGTCATTTATTTGATACAGTTGATTACTTATTGAGTGATAAAATTGGTAAATTAAGTCAAATTCAAGTCCAAAGAGAGACTTTTATTCATGAGAGAATGAGCGAAGTATCTGATGATGTAGAACGTGTTGATAATGATGATATCGCACTATTTATTGCTAAAAGTGAAAAAAATACACTTATTAATTTAACTGCAAGTAGACTTGGTGCCACTCATGAATTGGAGATATATGGAGAAAAAGGGTATATATCATTCAATGCAAGAAGTGAAAATGAATTAATTGTTATTGAGAAAAAACCTATTGATGTGCAATCAATAAATTCAGATAGTATTGATATTCCTGAAAAATATTGCTTGATAAATGGCAACAAACCTTTAAATCTATTTGACGTTGGATTTTATGATGAAATAGATTCCTTTGTACAGTCAATTAAAACTGGCAAAAATAATAATAGAGATTTTGCTCGTGGCTATTATATTCAATATTTATTAGATCAAGCACTCTTATCAGCTCAAACAAATAAAATTATAAAACTTGATGGGAGCAAATAAAATGAAAATAGGATGTCATGCCGTTCTTTATAAAGAACGTGTAGCAAAAGATACAGTAAATACAATAAAAGAATTGGCTTATTCAGGCGCTCAAGGAATTGAAGTTGGTGCTAGATTCTTTGATAAAGATACAAAAGATTTATTACTCACCAATTTAAGGGAAAATAACTTAGATTTATTAGGACTTCATACTGCTTGTAAATTGACTGATTTTATAGATGATTTTGATTCCAATCTAAATCAATTAAAAAAAGCAGCAAGTATGGCAATAGAAATTAAGGCTTGTAATGTAATTATGACCGGTCAAATAGATCTTGAAAAAGTTGATGAACCAAACCTTGGTGATAATAGATTATTAGACAAATTTGCAATAAAAACAATTGCTCAAAAAATTAATGAATCGGTTAATTATATAAAGGATAATTATGGTATTGATGTCTTATATCATAATCATAATTGGGAATTTAAAAATGAAATACTAATTTATAACGCTTTTTTAGAATATGCTCCATCTCTTGGATTTGCCCTAGATATAGGGTGGGCATTAAGTCAAAACGTTGATTTTTTTGCCATGATTAAACAGTATCCTCAGAGATTTAATTATCTACATCTTAGAGATTGTTCTTTTGATACTTTCAAAAAAATAAGTACTTTCAAAGCCACTCAAGATCTTTATCTTGATATTGGTGAAGGCGATGTTGATTTTAAAGAATTAATTAGCTATATGAAAAACAAGGAAAATAGTTTCTTGGTTGTTGAATATGAAAAAGGAAAAGTCGATAAAACCCGCTATAAAAACGCAATGGATTATTTAAAGGGTGTAATAAATGAAATTAACTAATATAGACATTGAATTCAAAAACATAGATTCATTTTGTAATGAGAGTGAGTTTTGTGATCAGAAAAACAAAGTAAGCACAAAGATTAAGAAATTAGATAGTACCAATGAATTATATAAAGATTCATTGGGATGGTTAAATCCTTCAAAGTATACAAATGAAAAATCTCTTAATGAGATAGATAAAATTGCTGCTACCATAAAAAATTTAGGCTCTGTTTTGGTGTTAATTGGGATTGGTGGCTCCAATCAAGGCGCTAGAGCTGTTATTGAAGCATTGGATCCTATTTCTTCTTGTGATGTTATTTGGGCAGGTAATAATTTATCTTCTCATGAGGCCAAACGAGTACTAAATAAAATTGGTGATAGAGATTTTAGTATTGATGCAATTGCAAAGAATTTTAAAACAGTTGAGCCTGGTTTGGCTTTTAGAGTATTTAGAGATGCCTTAATTAAAAAATATGGTAACGAATATAATAAAAGAGTTTTTTGTACAGGAACAATTAATAGTTATTTCAATACTTTGTGTGATGAAGAGAATTATACATTTTTGGAGTTCCCAGAAGATTTGGGTGGGCGTTTTTCTATTTTTTCTAATGTTGGACTATTACCAATAGCTGTAGCTGGTATTAACATAAATACTCTTTGTTCTGGATTGGAACAAATAGCTTCTACCTTACCAACGAGTGATGAACTTTTAGAATATGTTTCATTTAGAACTTATTTAGGGGTTAAAAAATATCCTTTGGAAATGATGTCTTTTTTTGAAGATCGTTTTTTTAGGTTTGGTAAGTGGTGGATGCAATTAATTGCAGAGAGTGAGGGAAAGGACGGAAAAGGAATTTTCCCTGTAATTGGAAATTTTAGTGAGGATTTACACTCTATAGGACAATTTATTCAAGAAGGGACTCCTTTAATATTTGAAACATTTATCAAAATAATAAATCAAAGTGATGACCTTTTATTAGCTAAGAATGGTGTAGAAGATCGATTTGACTATGTTAATGATAAGAGTTTGTTAGAAGTCAATAAAATATCAGAGATGGCAAGTATCAAAGCTCATAGTGAAAGACTACCTGTATGTGTATTCAATTTAAAAGAGCTAGATGAGAAAACAATTGGAGAATTAATGTATTTTTATATGTATTCAACATACATCTCTTGTATTTCAGTAGATATTAATCCATTTAATCAACCAGGAGTTGAATTGTATAAAAAATGGATGTTTGAAGGTTTGAAAAGATAATTCATTGGAGGTAAAAATGAAGAAATTTTTAGTTTTTGTATCAGTAATTGCTATAGCCTTAACACAGGTATGTGCAAGTGGTTCAAAGGAACAAGAAAAAGGTGAGGTTAATACAGGAGAAACTGTTTTAAGGGTTGTCGATTGGAGTGATTCTTCTGCTGAATTTAGAAAAGTTTTTAATAAGAAGTTTGAAGAAAAACACCCTGGTGTAAAAGTAGAATATACTTGTTTAACAGTTGATCAATTCAAAAATACAATTGTTACAATGTTAAAAAGTGGTGATGCTCCAGATTTATTTCCTATTCCAAATAATATGACATTGCCTTTAGCAATACAAGAAGAATGGTATCAACCAATAGGCTCTTATTTAACAGAAGACTTTAAGGCAACTTTAAATCCTATTGTTTTTGCTAATGGAATAACAACCTTAGATAATCAAATTTATTCAATCCCAGAACAAATGCCTAATATTAATTCTGTATTTTTTTACAACAAGGATTTATTAAGAGAAGCTGGTGTTACTAAATTACCTAAAACTTATTCTGAATTTATTGATGCATGTCAAAAAGTTACAGACAATGGTGATGGATCATCTTATGGTCTTATTGAAGGTGGTATTCAATTAAATAGATTGGATACAATGGCTAGAGCTTTGAGTAGCTTAGCAGGTGGTAAGATAGCTGGTTCAAATAGAGAGATAATTCTTAATGGAAAATCTAATTTGAATAGTAATGAAATGAAGAATGCAATGGATTTTATAAATGTGTTAACAGTTAAAGGTTTAATTTATCCAGATACTGTTAGTATCAATGCTCCTACTGCTCGTGAATTATTTGCACAAGGTCAAGCTGCTTTCTTAATGCAAGGTATGTGGTGTATTCCAATTTGGGCTGCCTCTTATCCTGATTTAAATTATGGATCAATTGCTCCTCCTGTACCTGATAACCAAACTGAAGTATATGGTTGTCCTGCAGAACAAATAAATCCATGGTTAGGTGTTTATAAAAATTCAGAAAATGCACAATTAGCTACTGAGTATATAATGGCTCTATTTTCAGAAGAATATGGTTATCAAGAAGCTCAAGTTTCTAGTGGTAATAGTGTATCTGTTGTACCAGTAATCAATGATAAATATATGAGTAATTCTCAAATGATTGAGTTCTTTAAAGTTGCTTCTGAAAGTGCAAGAGTTATTCCTGTTGCAACAAGTAGAGATTCAAAGGTTTATGATTTTAATAATGTTGTAACTGATGTTTCTCCAAGTTTAGGAGCAATTGTACAAGGTATATTAGCACAAAGTATTGATGACTATGATGGTCAATTGGATAAATTAGCTGCTGATAGTACTACTGAATGGAAAAGAGCTTCAAAAGAAGTTGGACTTGATTTCTCTGTATTTGAATTTCCTA
>CAYWGU010000034.1:17325-24380 GCA_964457975.1 uncultured Spirochaetaceae bacterium
TGGAAAAGAGCTTCAAAAGAAGTTGGACTTGATTTCTCTGTATTTGAATTTCCTAATTGGGATTTAACTAAGAATTATACAGATGCTGATTATCAAGCTCTAAAATAATAAATTTTATTACTAGGAGAAACTGTTTTCTCCTAGTAATGAATTATTGTACTGTTATTGAGTTTTAATTTCTGAATGTATAGTATTATACTACTAAGCATTTTTAAGGAGTTATTTAATGAAGCAAGCCGGATTCAATCTCTCAAAAGCAAAACAACATAATGGTATTCTTGTTAAGTTGGCTTTATATAAAAAAATGAATTTATCAAGATTAGATTTATCTCATATTTTAAAATTAACACCTGCAACAATTACTGCATTTGTTAATAGATTAATAGATCAGAAACAAATAAGAGAGACTAGCACTTCTATTGAAAAAGTTGGTGCTGGAAGACGACCAATATGCTTAGAATTTGTTAATGATTCTAGTTATTATATAGGAATGGAAATTGGACCTTATGGAATATATTATGTAATCACAGATTTAGGTGGTAATATTAAATGTTCTAGAGTTAATGAAAGAAACTTAGATGATTATAAAGTTTTATTAGGCAATATAAAAAGTACTGTTAATGAATTAATTTTTGAGGCTAATATTTCTATTGAAAAAATTAAAGGGTTTGGACTTGGTACTCCTGGTATTGTTGATAAAGAGAATGGAATTGTTCACTATTATCATTCTACCTATCTTTTTGATGGAAACGATATTAGAGCAGATATTCAAGATATGCTCAAAATAGATACTTATTTGTTAAATAATATTAGAGCTAGAGCTTTATCAACTGAGTTAGCTAAAGATGATTTTGAAGATCATTCTTTTCTTTATTTTTTTGTGTCTATAGGAATTGTTTGTCCATATGTAAATAGTAGCTTTCAAAGAAATAATACTTTAATCACAGATGGTGAAGTTGGAAGAATGATGATTCATTATAATACGGGCGATAAAAATAATGAAAAAAATGATATTAGTCATATAGCTAATGAAACAGCTATTGTAGATAATTGTATTAATCTGTTAAATAAGAATAAAGCTCCTATTTTGAGAGAATTAATTAAGAATAAAAACAAGAATGAGCTTACTAAAGAAGATGTTTTATTGGCTATGGAGCGAGGCGATGTTGATGTTTCTTTAGTAATTGATGGGGCAATTCAATATCTTGGTATTAGTCTGTGTAATCTAATAAATATGTTAAATCCTAATGAAATATATATAGAAGGGTTTATCTTCAAAAACGATTTAAACAGGCAACGAATTATTAAGGTAATTAATGATAGAATTTATAGTAGTAATTATTATGAGTGCAAAATTAATTTTATTGATTATGATGTTTTTAAAGGAGCTCATAGCGCTGCATTGAGTGCTATTTATAAATTTTTTATAATGGAGGAATAGACAATGGGAAAAAAAAGGGTTGCTATAATAGGTTGTGGGCGTATATCTGCAATGTACAAACAAGTATTTTTAGAAATGCAAGATTCTTTAGAAATAACTTATGCTGTAGATAAAGATATTGAAAAAGCAAGAGCTTTCGCATCTAACTTTAATGGGTGTTCTGTCTTAACGGATCACAGAGACCTTAAAGAGGGTATGGTAGATGTGGTGCATATACTAACCCCCCACTTTCTTCATAAAGAACATTCTATTTATTGCATGGAACAAGGTTTTAATATTTTGTGTGAAAAACCTATTGCTACCACATTAGAGGATGCAAAAAAAATAATAGATTGTGTTGATAGAACTCACTCTACTTATGGAATTATCTTTCAAAATAGGTATACTGAAGGAATTAAAAAATTAATGGAGATAAAAAATTCTGGTGTTTTAGGTAAAATCATAGGTGCAAGTTCTACATTAACTTGGCATCGTCCTCCTTCTTATTATGAATGTGATTGGAAAGGTTCTTGGGCAAAAGAAGGTGGTGGTGTTGTAATAGATCAAGCCATTCATAGTCTTGATTTAGTAAGATATGTTGTAGATTCTCCTCTCCATTCTATTGATGGTCATATATGTCAAAGGAAATTATTTGTAACAGAAGTAGAAGATGAAGCAGATGCTTTAATTGATTTCGAAAATGGTGCTTCTTATTCATTTTATGCTTGTAACTATTATGTAAAGAATAGTCCTATTAGGATAGATTTTGCCTTTAAAAATGGTTCTGCAACTTTATTTGGAACTGAAATGACCATATCTATAGATAATAAAGAAGATATAATAGTGGACTCAAATCAAGGTATTAATGTTAAGGGAAAAGGTTATTGGGGAAATTATCATGGTAAGCAGATAAAAGAATTCTATGATAACTTAGAGAATAATAAAGCTGTTCCTTTCTCAGCAAAAGATGCAACTAAAACATTAGAAATGGTATTAGGAATTTATAAATCTTCTAATATAAATCGAAAATTATTTTTAGATGATTTCTCTCTAAAAATAGATTAAATTCTAGTTGTTAAAATACTATAATTTTAATATTTTTAACACTTTCTTAATCGACAAGAAGGTTAAAAATTCTTTTTTTAGAAGTATCTAAAATTCAACTAAAAAATTGCATTTACTGGTATATCTAGCTTATTCATGAGCTCGTCTATTATATTTCTTGTCAGTCCCTTTGCTAACTAAATCAATTTGTTAGCTAAAGGGATTTTTGTATTCTTTTAAATGTTTTGTTCATTAATTGTTAATCTTATATCATAATATTGTCTTATTGTCTCTAATAATTAGAAATCGAAGTTAATCATTGGAAAAAAACAAAACCAAAAAGCAAGAAAAATAAAAATTAGTTTAGAATACCTGCTTATCGAAGTATTTTAAGAGATTTGTATCTAATTGTTTTTTATATAAATTGTTTAACAGTATATAATTATAATATATGTTTTATTTGTGTTATAAAGGATATTAAAGGGTATGATAAAATTTCATACTTTGCAAATTTCATATCAGTGTTATGATTTACCAGTAAGTAAATAGGAGGTTTCTGTGAAAGACAAAAGTAAATCATTGGAACAAACAAAAAGTAGATTATGGCTACTTCTTTCAGTTTTAATAGGAATAGGTGTTTGGACATTACTATCTATTTTTCCTAAAACTAGTAGAGTTTTTCCAAATATTATTGAGGTAACTAAGCAAATACCTATTATGATTGATAGAGAAATATTTTTTAAAGATATTGGTAGTAGTTTGATTAGTATATTTGCTGGTTATGGATTAGGATTTGTTTTTTCTCTTCCCATTGCAATATTAATGGCGTGGTATAAACCGATTAGGAAAATTGTTGAACCATGGATACAATTTATAAGAAATATACCTCCTCTAGCATATGTTCCTCTTGTAGTTATTGGTGCTGGTGTTGGTAGAAAACCACAAATTATTGTTATTACTTTAGCTACTTTTTTAACTATGAGTATAATTATGTATAGTGGTATTATTAATATTGATGAAACTTTAATAAAAGCTGCAAAAGTACTAGGTGCCTCTGATAAAGATATCTTTTTTCGTGTATTAGCACCTGCATCCTTACCCTTTATATTAACGGCTATCAGGCTTGGTGCATCAGTTGCATTAACAACCTTAGTTGCAGCGGAATCCACTGGCGCCTTTGCCGGCTTGGGAATGAGAATTAGATCACTCAATAATAACTTTGAGACGAAGCCGATGCTGTTATACATAATAACGATTGGCGTAATTGGTTTAATTATTGAGAAACTTATAAAACTATTAGAAAGGAAATTAACAGGATGGCAGGAGAAGAGAGAACTATAAAAGTAAAAATTGATAATGTTAAAAAATGTTATCAAGGACGAACTGGTGACGTAATTGCATTAAATGGTGTAAGCCTAGATATTAAAAATAATGAATTTGTTACTGTTGTTGGTCCCTCCGGATGTGGTAAATCTACATTGCTGAATATCATGGCGGGGCTACTTGAACCAACTAGTGGTAGAGTCTTGTGTAATGGTAAAGAAGTAAAAGGAACAAGTGCAGAAAGAGGTGTTGTTTTTCAACAATATGCCTTATTTCCATGGTTAACTGTAATAAAAAATGTCAAATTTCCTCTTCAAATGAAGGGCCTTCCCTCTTCTGAAGTAGATAGAATTGCTATGAAATATCTTAAGATGGTTGATCTTGTTAAATTTAAAGATAACTATCCTAAAGAATTAAGTGGTGGTATGAAGCAGAGAGTAGCTATAGCAAGAGCCTATGCTGCTAATCCTGAAGTGCTTTTAATGGATGAACCTTTTGGGGCTTTGGATGCTCAAACTAGAACACAACTACAGCAAGATCTTCTTGAAACTTGGGAAAAAGAACAAAAAACTTGTTTCTTTATTACCCATGATGTTGATGAAGCAATTATTCTTGGACAAAGAGTTGTAATAATGAGTGCTAGACCTGGAAGAATAAAAGAAATTATTGATATTGATATTCCATATCCAAGAGATCAAGCTACCAAACTAACTCCTAGATTTGTTGAATTGAAGAATAAAATATGGGAATTGGTTTATAAAGAATTTCTTGAAATGAAGAAATAGAAAATAAAAACAAAACAAAAAAGGAGAAAATGAAATGAAAAAATTATTTATTTTATTAACAATTGTAATGTTATCATGTGCAACAGTATTTGCTAATGGTACTAGTGAGAGTTCATCAAAAGAAGATGGAGGACTACAGGAATTAAATATTGCCTATATGCCAAACTATGCTTCTGTTAGCCAAGTTATTGCAGGTATGAATGCAGGATATTTTGAAGAACAGGGTATTAAGGTTAACCTTTTAGAATTCTCTGATGGTCCTACAGAAATTGCTGCTATGGATAGTGGTTCAATTGATTTAGCTTATATTGGACCTGGGGCTCATAAATTAAGCATCAATGGTAAAGTAAAAATATTTGCTCTATCACAAGTTGGTGATAGTGATGCTGTTATTGGTTTAACAAGTCACGGAGTTAATTCTCTAGCTGATTTAAAAGGCAAAAAAGTAGGTTTTGCATCTGGAACATCCAGTGAAGCTATTCTTCGTTTTTCACTTGATAAAGCTGGTTTAACTATGGATGATATTCTTGCTTTAGAAATGGATGCAAGTGGTATTGTTAGTGCTATGACAAGTGGTGCTTTAGATGCTTGTGCTGCATGGTCTCCCAATACAAATATTATCATCAATGAAATGGATGGTGATGCTTGGAAGATGAGTAGTAACAATGACTTCTTAGACAAAACAGCTTCAATCGCTTCATGGATTGTAACAAACAAGTATGCTACAAATAATCATGATACTCTAGTTAGATTCAGTAAAGCCTTATTAAAAGCACAAGATTACCGTGCAGCTAATATTGAACAGACTTGTGAATGGGTAGCTAAGCAATTAGGTTCTGATTATGATACAATTTATCAACAAAGATTTGATGCAGTTTGGCCAACTAGTGCAAAAATCTCTCAGGATTTAAATGATGGTACAATTGAACAACTTTATCAAATCCAGAAAGAAGGATTTGGAGATGCTGTTAATCAAGATGCTAAAGTAAGCGACTATGTATTATTTGATGTAATGATGGAAGCAGAAAAATAAGAAATTATTAACATTTTAAGTTAAGGATATGATAATATTATTATATCCTTAACTTATATAAAGAGGCACAATGCTATTATTCCTAATCTTATTTATTATAATCTTATCGGCATTTTCTATGTTTAATAGAAAAGATAAACAATCTAAATTATTATTTTGTTCGTCGGTTACATTAGGTATATTTTGGTTAGGATTATTGATTTTTATTGCCAAAAAGGGTGGTATTGATAAATCTGTTGAAATTCTTATATTTGGAAGCAAAAAAATAAAAGAGATTTTACAGTTTAAATACATCCCAATTACCAGACAAAGTTATATTGTCGCATTTGGGAGATATCTTTTCCCTCTATCTATTGTTTTAATTTCTCTTCATTTAAATAATGCAAATACTTTTAGAAAGCTAAAAAAATTTTGGTATATGTTTTTAATATTACCAATAATATCATTGGTAATATATTTCCCGGCTTTTTATGAGAAATATTTTTCTCACTCTGATTTGATGATGAGTATTATTTTGATAAGTTGTGAGATTTGGGTTTTTAGTTATATTATTTTATCTTGGATATTGGTAATCAACGAATACACTCATATATCTAGTAACTATTTTAAAAAAAGATTTTTATTTAATTCATTACCTATATTTAGCATGAGTAGTTTATTCTCGTTATATGCACCTCAAGATCCAGCTCAAATATTTTTATTTTATAGAAATGAATTTATGAGTAGTAGAGGATTGTGGTATTTATCTAAAGGGTTAAATTCTTCTGTTTATTTGTTTATTGGAATGATATCTCTATTATCTGCACTTATTGGTTTTATAACTTTATTCCGGCAGATGCAAATAAAGTGGAATGAAGATAAAGAAGAGGCTGTCCTTAGGCAAAAAAATATCACAGCAAGTAATGGCGCTAATATTTTTTTCCATGGTATAAAAAATCAATTAATAGCAAATAGGATATTAAACAAAAGATTATTTGTTGAAATAGAAAAATCCAATATTGAAAATCCTGAAATTCTTTCATTGGCAAAAGATATGAAACATAACAATGCTCAAATGCTTGAAAAGATGGAAGGTCTTTATCAATCATTTAGACAAAAAGAACTTCATTATAGACCAATTGATTGTAATCTTATTATTTCTGATTCAATACTAATGTTTAAAAAGAAATATCCGAAAGGAAAGGTATTGGTTAATTCTAAATCCAATCTTATGATTCTTAGTGATAGCGCTTATTTATCTGAAGCTTTTTATAATATATTAACAAATGGTTGGGAATCTGAATTAGAAAAGGATATGGATTATCAAGAGCCATTAGAATTAATAGTAAAAGAAGAGAGAACCCATTTAGTATTTACATTTAAAGACCATGGAGTTGGTATTTTAAAGAATGATAAAAAGAAAATATTGGAGCCATTTTTCTCTAGCAAAAATAGCATGAATAATTGGGGT
>CAYWGU010000035.1:0-7746 GCA_964457975.1 uncultured Spirochaetaceae bacterium
TTTATAAAGAATGAACGATTCTCTATATTTTGATGGTGTTACCTTTAACTCTCTTTTAAAAATTTTTGCAAAGTAGCTGGGTGTTTCAAACCCGCAGGCTCCTCCAATTTGATTAAGGGTTAGCTTTTCATTGTACATAAGCTCAATGCTTATGTTGATTCTATAGATATTTAAATATTTAACATAATTAAAGCCTGTTTCGTTTTTAAAGGTTCTTGATAGATGTGATTCACTTATGTTGATAACAGCTGCAGCTTCTTGAAGTCCTACATTTTTGTTGTAGTTTTGCTCAATGAAACTCATTGCAGAAAGAACACTCATGTTATTTGAATACGTTGGAAGAACAATTGTTGGAGATTTGATATCACTTTCAAAGGAACGTGCCTTTTCTTTCTTAATCAAGATAGATATATCGTGCAGTTGATAATATAGCTTTTCCATTGTAATTGGTTTTTGTTGATATCTATATATTCCAAGGCCAAAAGCCTTTTCTATATCATTTTCTTCCCGCTCACCCTCGCCAAATATAGCAGTATGATAAATGGGACAATTAGCAAGGAGCATATATATACCTTTTATATCTAACTGTGCTATTACAATGTCTGGTTTTAAGGATTTTGTAAGACCCTGTGCAGTAACTCCATTGTTAGTTGATGCAATAAGTTCAAGACCCATTTCTTCCCAATTGATAAAGCTTGCAAGGCTTTGACGAATGCTCTCATCCTTTAAAGCTATTAAAACACTTAATATCATGAACAAGTTTCTCCTTTAAATCACAAATTTACTATACCATCTTTATTGATTTAGTAAAATGAATTAGCCAAATATCTACATTTTTATGCTTAAAAGAGCTGTTTTATATATAAATTAAAACAGTGTTGTATATTAATTGTATTGATATACAATTTTTTGCATAAAAAGTAATATTTTCTATTGACTAATGATAAATTATAAAATAAAATTTAATTATCTTATTAAAAGATAAGAAACAAATACAAAGGACCTGATAATGAATAATATTACTATAAACAATTCAATCATTATTAACCTCCAAGTGCTTCTTCACCTGGTGCTGGGTTCTTCTGTCCTCATTATTTTATCAATTTTACAAGTCATTATAAAATAAGCCAAGAACTTAATAGAATAAGTATATTGGCAAGGACCTCCCCAAAGTAATAATATATAGGGGATGTATTACTATACCCAAATGGGAAAGGAGATTTTTTAAACATGGATACAAAGGAAGAATTACAGAGATTCACACTTTCCTTGCTTGTGAACAATCACTCTGGTGTTTTACAGCGAGTTGTAGGTCTTTTCTCTCGAAGAGGTTATAACATTGCAAGTTTATCAGTTGGTGAAACAATTGATCCAAAAATAAGTAGAATTACAATTGTAGTTTTAGGAAACCGTGCAATAATTAAGCAAATTAAAAATCAAGTTGAAAAGCTTGTTGATATCCTTAGAGTTGCAATACTTGAAGATAGACCTTCAATTGAAAGTGAATTAATTTTAATCAAGCTTTCAACTTTAAATGATAAAAGATCAAATGTTGTTGAACTTGGAGAACTTTTCCATTCCAAAGTTAAGGATGTAACCCTGGAAACAATTACCTTAGAATTAGTTGGAAGTACAGAAAAGGTTGAATCCTTTTTAACACTTGCAAGGGAATTTGGAATTGTTGAAATGGCAAGAACAGGAATAACAGCTTTAGAGAGAGGCTCTGGTGCTCTAAGAGACCAACCATATGAAGAACTTTAGTTCTTTATATGTTAAAAGATAATTGATAATTACAAATAAACAAATGGCATAAGCCAAAGGAAGAAAAAGAAATGAGTAAGATGTTTTATGATAGTGATGCAGATTTTGCATTTTTAGAAAACAAGACTGTAGCTATAATTGGTTATGGTAGCCAAGGTCATGCACACGCATTAAATTTACAAGAAAGTGGTGTAAGCGTAGTAGTTGGACTTTACAAAGGCTCAAAGAGTTGGAAGATTGCTGAAGAAGCAGGTCTTAGAGTAGAAACAGCTTTTGATGCTGCTAAAATGGCACAAGTTATTATGATGCTTGTTCCAGATGAAAAATGTGCTCCAATCTATGATGAAGCAGTTGCTCCTAACCTACAAAAAGGTGATTACCTAGCATTTGCTCATGGGTTTAACATTCATTTTGGTCAGATCGAACCACCAGCTGATGTAAATGTAATCATGATTGCTCCTAAAGGACCAGGTCATACAGTACGTACTCAGTTCTTAGAAGGTAAAGGCGTTCCATGTCTTATCGCTAACTCACAAGATCCATCCGGTGACAGTGAAAGTGTAGCTCTTGCATATGCAAAGGGTTTAGGTGCTGGTCGTGCTGGTATTTTTGAAACCTCCTTTAAAGAAGAAACTGAAACTGACCTATTTGGTGAGCAAGCAGTTCTTTGTGGTGGTGTATCAGCTCTAATTAAAGCTGGTTTTGACACATTGGTAGAAGCTGGTTACCAACCAGAGATGGCATACTTTGAATGTTGTCATGAAATGAAACTTATTGTTGATCTAATCAACCAAGGTGGACTTAGCTACATGAGATATTCAATCTCAGATACAGCAGAATATGGTGACTACATCACAGGTTCTAAGATCATCACAGATGATACAAAGAAAGCTATGAAGGGCATACTAACAGATATTCAAGAAGGTAAGTTTGCTCGTGATTGGTTACTTGAAAACAAGGTTAAAAGACCTTACTTCCTAGCAAAAAGAAGAATCGAAAGTGAATCACAGTTGGAAGAAACTGGTGCTAAACTTCGATCTCTAATGAGTTGGTTGAAGAAATAAATTTAAAATTATTATCCACTCGATTGTACTGCTTAATTGAGTGGATAATTATAAAGTTGAATACTTCAACTAATATATAAGGTATATTAATTAAATTATTTAACTTAAATAAAAATGTGTGGAGAAAATAAATGGACAACAAAATTGTAATATTTGATACGACTTTGAGAGATGGGGAACAAGCGCCGGGTTATAGTATGAACCTAGACGAAAAATTAAAGATGGCTCATCGTCTTGAAAAGTTAGGTGTCGATGTAATTGAAGCAGGATTTGCTTTTGCCTCCAAAGGTGATTTTGAATCAGTTAAGGCAATTGCTGATCAAGCAGGCGATATAACTGTAGCATCCCTCTCTCGTGCTTTAATTAAAGACATTGATGCAAGTAGTGAAGCAATTAAGAACGCTAGAAGACCTAGAATCCACACATTCCTGGCAACCAGCAATCTTCACCTACAATACAAATTAAAAATGAGCAAAGAAAAAGCCTTGAATCAGATAATTGAAATGGTAACATATGCAAGAAATCTTTGCCCTGATGTAGAATTTTCCTTGGAAGATGCAACAAGAACTGATCTTGATTATATGTGCACTGTAGTTGAAGCTGCAATAAAAGCAGGTGCTACAACCATCAATCTACCAGACACTGTTGGTTACGCATCTCCTTATGATATTACAAATATATTTACAACTGTAATGAACAAGGTTCCAAATGTTGATAAAGCAATTCTTAGTACTCACAACCATAATGATTTAGGTATGGCACTTGCTAACTCCCTTGCTGCAATAAAGGCAGGAGCTCGGCAGGTTGAAGGTACCATCAGTGGTATAGGAGAGAGAGCAGGTAACACTGCAATAGAAGAGCTTGCAATGAATCTTAAAACCCGCTCTGATATCTATCCTTATACAAACAACATAGATACAAAGCAGATTTATAAGACAGCCCGTCAGCTATCTTTGATTACAAATGTGAAACCATTTCCATCAAAGGCAATCATTGGCGCAAACGCCTTTGCACATGAAAGTGGAATTCACCAACATGGAATTATGGCAAACTCCTTGACATATGAAATCATGACACCAGAAAGTGTTGGTGTGGTTAAAACTGAATTTATTCTTGGAAAGCACTCGGGTCAGCATGCATTTGATAAACGAATGGAAGCACTTGGATACATCCTTGAAAAAGACGATCTCAAAAGATTATTTAAAGAATTCAAAGATCTTTGTGATAGAAAGAAAACAATCAGTGATAAGGACTTAATTGGACTTGTTGAATCAACTGAAAAAGTTGGAGAGAATGATTGGGTACTGGATCACTTTGTAGTTAACAGTGGTAACTTGATGACAAGTACAGCGTGTGTAACGCTAAAGAGAAAAGGCGAAACAAAGGAGACTGTAGCAGCTGGTACCGGTCCTGTTTATGCAGCCTTGAGAGCAGTTGAAAAAATCATTGGACGCCCATTTGGCCTTGTTGATTATGATCTACATGCTGTAACAGAACACAGAGATGCACAGGGGGAGGTAATTGTAAAAATTACCGACGGAACAAACTTCTACAGAGGACGTGGTATTTCAACAGATGTAATTGAAGCATCGATTCTTGCAGGAATTGCTGCCTGCAACCACATGATCAATTCAAATCCTATGGTACAGGGATCTGGAATAAACCCACAACGACTATCTTTAGACGAAGATATGCTTGTTGGTCATAGCGATAAATAAAAAGGAGTTAACATGGATTCAATTGAATTATTTGATTCGACATTACGTGATGGCTCCCAAGGTGAGGGAATCAGCTTCTCTCTCTCAGATAAATTAAAGATTGTAAGACTCCTTGATGATATGGGAATGAATTACATTGAAGCAGGTAATCCCTCTTCAAATCCAAAGGACATACAGTTCTTTGAATTGCTCAAATCAATAGAATTAAAGAACTCAACAATTGTTGGCTTTGGAGCTACTAGACGAAGAGGACTCAAAGCAAAAGATGATGCTAATTTAAAGGCCTTGATTGATTGCGGAGTTGATACCATTTGTATCTTTGGAAAGTCCTGGGACTTCCATGTAACAGATATTATAAAGACCGGTTTGGATGAAAACCTCTTGATGATTGAAGATACAGTTAGATTTTTAACAGATAATGGAAAGCAAGTATTCTTTGATGCAGAGCATTTTTATGATGGCTATGTAGCAAACAGAGAGTATGCATTAAAAACACTGAATGCCGCCCTAAAAGGTGGAGCAACAAAGTTGATTTTATGTGAAACTCGAGGTGGAATGCTAAGCAGCCAAGCAGCTGTGATAACCAAAGAAGTTGTTGAACTATATGATGTACCAATTGGGGTTCATTTTCACAATGACGGCGGAGTTGCAGTAGCATCATCTCTTATGAGTGTTGACGTGGGTGCAACCCAGGTGCAAGGAACCTTGATTGGAATTGGAGAGCGATGTGGTAATGCTGATTTAAGCAGTGTAGCCTGCAATCTTAAATTCAAGATGGGATATGATTGCCTTATACCAGATATCTTTTCTAGAATGAGCCAAAGTGTTCATGAACTAGGTGAGATCGCAAATAAAAGAATATCAAGCAACAAATGTTTTGTTGGACGAAGTGCTTTTGCTCATAAAGGTGGAATGCACATTGATGGAATAAGAAAGAATCCTAAATCCTTTGAACATATGGATCCCTCATTAATTGGAAATACAAGAAGACTCCTTGTAAGTGAGGTAGCTGGTAAAGCACTTCTACTTGAGAGGATTGAAAAACTCTATCCTGATTTTGATAAAGCCGATCATAGAGTTGGATCAATGGTAAAGGAGCTAAAAAGCCTTGAAGCTGTTGGCTATCAATTTGAAGGAGCAAATGCTTCCTTTGATTTATTGATTAACAACTTTCTTGGAAAAGATAAAGACTTTTTCGATTTGGTTTACTACCAAACAAGTGGTAGACAGGCAAATGAAGACCAATTGGAATCTCCACATGCAGCCTTGATTAAAGTTGAAGTTGCAGGAGAGAGCGCAATAACTGCAGCTGAAGGAATGGGACCAATCAATGCCCTTGATAAGGCCCTTAGAAAGGTATTGGAGCCTTTCTACCCACAGCTAAAGGGTGTTCATTTGAGTGATTATAAAGTTAGAGTACTTGACTCACTTGATGCAACAGCATCTGTTGTAAGGGTTTTAATTGAATCCAGTGATAGTGAGAAAAGTTGGAACACCGTTGGTGTTAATCACGATATCATTGCAGCTAGTTGGCTTGCTCTTCGTGATAGTATTATTTGGTATTTACAAGATGCAGGTGTTCAACCTGCTAAGAGATAAAGGAGTTAAGATTTATGAAGATGACTATGACACAAAAATTGCTTGCATCTAAAGCAGGACTTGATGAAGTCAAAGCTGGACAGTTGATAATGGCAGATGTTGATCTTGTTCTTGGTAACGATATTACAAGTCCTGTTGCAATCAGAGAATATGAAAAATTTGGTAACAAAGAAGTTTTTGATAAAGATAAAATTGCCTTGGTTCCAGATCACTTTGCACCTAATAAAGACATAAAGGCAGCTGAGCAATGCAAATGCATGAGAGAATTCGCACGTAAAAATGAAATCACAAACTACTTTGAAGTTGGTAAGATGGGAATTGAACATGCACTTCTTCCAGAGCAAGGTCTTGTAACCGCTGGAGATCTTGTAATTGGAGCAGATTCTCATACCTGCACCTATGGTGCTCTTGGTGCATTCTCAACAGGAGTTGGTTCAACAGATATGGCATGTGGAATGGCAACAGGTAAAGCTTGGTTTAAAATTCCTACAGCAATTAAATTCAACATCACTGGTAAGTTCAATAAGAACATTTGTGGTAAGGATTTAATTCTACATATAATTGGATCAATTGGTGTTGATGGAGCTCTTTATCAATCAATGGAATTCAGTGGTACTGGAATAAAGAACCTAACTATTGATGATAGATTTACAGTTGCCAACATGGCAATTGAAGCTGGTGCTAAAAATGGTATCTTCATTGTTGATGACATTACCCTAGATTACTTAAAAGCACATGGTAAGAAAGTTCCAGTGATATTTAAAGCCGATGCTGATGCAGAATATGATAGAGTTATTGATATTGATCTTTCAACCATAAAAAGCACAGTATCATTTCCACATCTTCCAGACAATACAAAGACTCCTGAGCAATGGGGAATGGTAAAAATTGATCAAGTTGTAATTGGCTCCTGCACAAATGGTCGTCTAAGCGACTTAAGAGCTGCAGCTAATATATTTAAAGGTCATACAATTTCTCCTGATATAAGATGCATAATTCTTCCTGCAACTCAGCAGATTTACAAAGATGCAATGCATGAAGGTCTATTTGACATATTCATCGATGCTGGTTGTGTTGTATCAACTCCAACTTGTGGTCCATGTCTTGGTGGTCATATGGGTATTCTTGCAGCATATGAGAGAGCAGTTTCAACTACAAACCGTAACTTTGTAGGTAGAATGGGTGATGTTAAAAGTGAAGTGTATCTTGCAAGTCCACAGGTAGCTGCTGCAAGTGCAATTAAGGGATACATTGCAGATCCAAATGAAGGAGATAACTAAGATGAAAGCTAAAGGTAAAGCATATAGATACGGCAACAACGTTGATACAGATGTAATCATTCCAGCAAGATATTTAAATACTTCAGTTGCAGCGGAGTTAGCTCTCCATTGCATGGAAGATATTGATGGTACCTTTGCTACAACAGTAGAAAAAGGCGATATAATTGTTGCAGATAAAAACTTTGGATGTGGTTCATCTCGTGAACATGCACCAATTGCAATAAAAGAATCAGGTGTTAGCTGTGTAATTGCAAGAACATTTGCACGTATTTTCTATCGTAACTCCATCAATACTGGTCTTCCAATTCTTGAATGCCCAGCAGC
>CAYWGU010000035.1:7846-24232 GCA_964457975.1 uncultured Spirochaetaceae bacterium
TGTAGAATATAAAGAAGCATTGGCTGGTGGTTGTGCAATTGATAAATTTGGAGAGCCACTTCCAAAAAAGAGCCTTGATATTTGTCTTGCATCTGATAGTGTTCTTCTTGGAGCTGTTGGTGGTCCAAAATGGGATAATGTTGAATCAAACTTACGACCAGAGAAAGCACTGCTTGGGCTTAGAGCTGGAATGAACTTATTTTGCAACCTACGACCTGCAATCATGTATCCACAGCTTAAAGCTGCCTGTCCTCTTAAGGACGAGATTGTTGCAAACGGTCTTGATATAATGGTAGTAAGAGAGCTTACTGGTGGTATTTATTTTGGTAAGAGAGGAAGTGATGAAAACAGTGCATTTGATACACTTGCATATTCAATTCCTGAAATTGAAAGAATTGTAAAAATAGCCTTTGAAACAGCAATGGTAAGAGAAAAGAAGTTAACTTCAGTTGATAAAGCAAACATACTAAACTCATCTCAACTATGGAGATCTGTTGTAGAGCGAATTGCTAAGGATTATCCAGAAGTTGCAGTAAATCATCTTTATGTTGATAATGCTGCAATGCAGCTTGTAAGAGATCCCAACCAATTTGATACCATAGTTACAACAAACATGTTTGGTGATATATTATCTGATGAAGCATCTCAAATTACAGGTTCAATTGGAATGCTTCCATCTGCATCTATTGGCACGGGAACACTTGGAATGTATGAACCAATACACGGTAGTGCTCCTGATATTGCAACAATGGATCTTGCAAACCCAATTGCAACCATCCTATCAGTTGCTATGATGCTACGATATTCCTTTAAAATGGAAGTTGAAGCGAAGGCTATTGAAGAAGCAGTTGGTAAAGTACTTGACTGTGATTATAGAACTGGTGATATTTATACAAAAGGTATGAAAAAAGTTGGTACAAAAGAAATGGGCGATTTGATAGCAGCTGCTATCTAATTGTAGAGGAGTAAATACAATGAGTGATAAAAGTATGAAAGAGAGATCTTCAGTAATGACTGAAGGTATGGAGCGAGGACCTCATAGATCTTTAATGAAAGCCCTTGGATGGACAGATAGAGAAATACACCAACCAATGATTGGTATTGTAAACTCTGCAAATGAAATTATTCCTGGACATGTTCATCTAAATAGAATTGTTGAATGTGTTAAGACTGGTGTTAGATCTGCTGGTGGTAATCCTGTATCATTCCCAACAATTGGTGTTTGTGATGGAATAGCTATGGGTCACACTGGAATGAAATATAGTCTTGCTTCTCGCGAATTGATTGCTGATAGTGTTGAAATTATGGCAACTGCTCATCCTTTTGATGCTCTGGTGTTTGTTCCTAACTGTGATAAAATTGTTCCTGGTATGCTGATGGCTGCATTAAGACTTAATATACCATGTATCTTTGTATCAGGTGGTCCAATGCTAGCAGGTAAGGTTCCAGGCAGCAAAGTTGATAGAAACCTTGCATCAATGTTTGAAGCTATTGGTCAAAAAAAAGCTGGTACAATGGACGATGAAACCTTCAAAGCTTGGGAAGACAATGTATGTCCTACCTGTGGTTCCTGCTCTGGTATGTTTACAGCGAATTCAATGAACTGTTTAACAGAAGCTCTAGGAATGGCACTACCAGGTAATGGTACAATTCCAGCAGTTTTTGCAGATAGAGAAAGAATTGCTAAAGAATCTGGTTACAAGATAATGGATATTCTTGATAAGAATCTAAAACCTCGTGATATTATAAACGAAGATTCCTTCATGAATGCTCTAACAGTTGATATGGCTCTAGGTTGCAGTACAAATACAATGCTACATCTTCCAGCTATTGCACATAATGCAGGAATTGACTTCAACGTATTCACTGCAAATGAAATCAGTGCAAAGGTACCAAACCTTTGTCACCTAGCACCTGCTGGACCCTACCATATTCAAGATTTACATGAAGCTGGTGGTGTAATGGCTGTTATGAAAGAACTCTCAAAGAAGGGTTTGATTAATGGTAATCAGATGACAGTTACACTTGATACAATTGAATCCAGCTACAAAGATGTTAAGAATTACAATCATGAGGTCATAAGACCAATTGATAATCCTTATCAAGTAACTGGTGGTTTGGCTGTTCTTAAAGGTAACCTTGCACCTGAAGGTGCAGTTGTGAAGCAGAGTGCAGTGGAGCCTGAGATGTTGGTACATGAAGGACCTGCTCGTGTTTATGAATGTGAGGAAGATTGCATTGCATCTATTTACAACAAAGAAATTAATGATGGTGATGTAATAGTCATTCGTTATGAAGGTCCAAAGGGTGGTCCTGGAATGAGAGAAATGTTATCTCCAACCAGTGCTATTGCCGGAATGGGACAAGATAAGACTGTAGCTTTATTAACTGATGGTCGTTTCAGTGGAGCAACTCGTGGAGCATCTATTGGCCATGTTTGTCCTGAAGCAGCTCAAGGTGGTTTAATTGGACTTGTTGAAGAAGGTGATATGATCTTCATCGATATTCCAAATAGAGTTCTTGAACTTAAAGTAAGTGAAGAAGTACTAAAAGAAAGAAGAAAAACTTGGGTTCCAAAAACTCCAAGTATCACAACAGGTTACTTGGGCCGTTATGCTCAAAGCGTAACAGATGCATCTAGGGGTGCTGTCTTCAAAGACTAGAAATAGGAGAAAATAATGCAATTATCTGGTGCTGAAATTTTAATTCAATGTTTGATAGAACAAAGTGTAGATACAGTATTTGGCTACCCTGGTGGGGCTGTATTGCCAATTTATGATGCTCTTTATAATAGTAGTGATAAAATCACACACATATTAACTGCTCATGAACAAGGTGCATCCCACGCAGCTGATGGTTATGCTCGTTCAACCGGTAAGGTTGGAGTTTGTATAGCAACAAGTGGACCGGGTGCAACTAATTTAGTAACAGGAATTGCCACTGCCCAAATGGACAGTGTTCCTATGGTTGCTATTACAGGTAATGTACCAACTACACTATTAGGTAAAGATAGCTTTCAAGAGGTAGATATTACTGGTATTACAATGCCAATAACAAAACATAACTACATCGTTAAAAGAGCTGAAGATCTAGCTGATATAGTAAGAGAGGCTTTCTTTATTGCAAAAGAGGGAAGACCCGGACCTGTTTTAATTGATATCACAAAAGATGCAATGACAGTTGCATGTGATTACAATAAAGAGACACCTAAACAAATTGAATACGTATCAAATAGATTGAAAGATAGCAATCTTGATGCTGCTATTAATATGATTGAAAAGGCAACTCGACCTATGTGTTTTGTAGGTGGTGGTGCAATCATCTCAAATTCGTCTAAGAAAGTTAGAGACTTCATTGACCTGATAGACTCTCCATCTTGTGTATCATTGATGGCCTGCGGAGCAATTCACAGTGACAGTGATAGATATACTGGACTGGTTGGTATGCATGGTTCAAAAGTTTCAAACCTTTGTATCAATAAATGTGATTTATTGATTGTAATTGGTGCACGTTTCTCTGATAGAGTTATCAGTAAGGCATCAAGCTTTGCAAAGCATGCGAATATAATACAGATTGATGTTGATCCAGCTGAAATGAATAAGAATATTGAAACAGCATGTCATCTTATAGGAGACATAAATGTTGTACTTGATAGATTATCTGAACGAGTAAAGAAGCAGGATCACTCCAGTTGGATGGAAGAGGTAATAGGATTTAAGAAAAGATTTCCTGTACTTACCAACCATGAAAGCCATAGAGCCTATGAAATAATTGAAGCTGTAAATAATAATCTTGGTGAAAACGATATCGTTGCAACTGAGGTTGGTCAGCATCAAATATGGGCTGCTCAATTCTTAAAACATAAGAGTCCTCGTCGCTTCTTAACAAGTGGTGGACTTGGAACCATGGGTTATGGTACCGGTGCTGCAATCGGTGCTCAAATGGGAAACAGAGATGTAAGAGTATTAAACATAGCAGGTGATGGTTGCTTTAGAATGAACAGCAATGAATTAACCACCATGGCTCGCTACAATCTTCCTGTTGTAGTTGTTGTAATGAACAACCACACCCTAGGTATGGTTAGACAATGGCAAACCTTGTTCTATGATAAGCACTATAGTCAAACGACCCTTGATACTCCAATTAACTGGGTAGCATTGGCTAATGCCTATGGTGTTGAAGGTCGACATTTGAATCTTGATGATGATCCAAATGAGGTAATTAAAGAAGCTTTAGCTCTTCATAAACCTGTGGTAATTGATGCTCAAATACCAATTGACGATAAGGTTTATCCTATAGTTGCCCCAGGAACTTCAATCAAAGATATGATTGGATTCCGAGAGGAAAAAGTAGAATAAACTACTTGTACCCTGGCTTTTGGTCAGGGTATTATTATGCGTTTATAAACCTTTATAACCTAAAAAATAGTGAGTTAATTGCCGATTATAAAATATTAAATTGTTCCTGTAGAAAATTGAGAGAATGGCTTAATTGTCTAGATGATTGTCTGTACTGTGGTTTGAATTTACAACTAAATTTAGAGGTGCTAATATATCTAACTTTTATAAGTAAATACAAAAATCAACTCGATATATCTATCAAATATATATATTTGATAGCAAGGGTAGTTTTTTTTTACCCTTGTTGCACTTCGATTGTACATTCAAGAGATATAAAATAACCTTGTAAAACAATAACTAAACACTCAATTTATTTCCCTATAATCTTTAATGGGTATTAATTTTGTGTAAAATTCTGAACTAAATAAAATCGTAAAAGTTTTCAAAATGAAAAAAAATAAAGGTAATAATCAAAATTGTGCATAAATAATGAAAATTTAGGGTATAAAGACCCTAGATTTTCAATGCTACTCTTCATTTATGGAATAATATATGTTATTATATTGAAAAATATGGGTACATGGTACTAGTATTTTCAATGGGGCAAGATTTATGAATATTAAAAGAGATTTATATTTACAAAAGTTAATAGTTAGAATGAATAATGGGATGATAAAAGTTATAACTGGAATCAGAAGAAGTGGAAAATCTTACATTCTTTTTAAAATATTTAAAAACTATCTGCTAAATAATTCAATTGATGAAAAGCATATCATAACAATTGAATTAGATAGGATTGAAAATAAGGTATATAGAGATCCAAATACAATTTTAGAATATATAAAATCATTATTAATAGATGATTGTAAATACTACATTTTTTTAGATGAAGTTCAAATGTTAAAAGAATTTGAAGGAGTATTAAATTCTCTTTTACACATAGACAATCTTGATATCTATGTTACTGGAAGCAACTCTAAATTTTTATCATATGATATTATTACAGAATTTCGTGGAAGAGGTGATGAAATTCATATCTATCCACTTAATTTCAAAGAATATATGAGCGTGTATGAAGGGGATAAATATCAAGGTTGGGCTGATTATGTAACATATGGTGGTTTACCATTAATACTATCAATGGAAACTGACGAACAAAAAATTAATTATTTAAACAAATTATTTGAAGAAACATATGTTAAAGATATTGTTGAAAGAAATAAAATTGTAAAAATTCAAGAATTAAATGATTTAATTAATATTCTAGCTTCTAGTATTGGATCTCTAAGTAATCCATATAAGATTTCAAACGCCTTTAAAAGTTCAATTCATTCAGATATTAGTTTAAATACAATTACAAGATATATACAGTATTTGAAAAATGCTTATATTTTAAATGAAGCAAATCGTTTTGATGTTAAAGGAAGAAAATATATTGGAACACCTCTTAAATATTATTTTGAAGATGTTGGGCTTAGAAATGCTAGATTAGGGTTTAGACAAGTTGAAGAGACTCAATTGATGGAAAATATTATTTATAATGAACTAAGAGTAAGAGGCTTTCAGGTAGATGTTGGACTTGTAACGAAGCGCAGAATGACAGAAGAAGGACGTAGGGAGAAAATACAGCTAGAAGTTGATTTTATAGCAAATCAAGGGAGTAAAAAATATTATATTCAATCGGCTTTAAGTCTTCCATCGGTAGAAAAAATTAACCAGGAAAAGGCGTCCTTGCTTAATATAAAAGATTCGTTTAAAAAAATAATATTAGTTAAAGACATTATAAAAGTAAAAAGAGATCAAGATGGTATAATTACTATGAGTGTTTATGATTTTCTATTAAAAGAAAATAGTCTAGACTTATAAAAGATAAAATGGGGTGGACATATAACATATTTTCATTAGTGCAAATAGGTTTGAAATAATGTTTTCTTTTTTGTTTAAATATCTCGTTTTATAATTGTGTAATAAAACGGCTTCCTGTGTTTAATCAGGAAGCCAAATTGTGGTTTTGTTTAAAACTATTATAATTTATACTCTTTGAAAGCAATAAGTGATTTATAGAGCTTTCATGAGTCTTAGAGCCAATCTATCAAAGACAAGCAAAGTTCAAAACTCTGCTATATTTAAATAGAATGCAACTGCAATTTACATTGATAAATCTCTACCCTTATTAAATTTGTTAAAGAGCAATAAAGATGCAACTGTTAATAATGCTAGCATTGTAGCAAGCGCTGCAGCAACACCATAGTTTCCACGTAATACTTGAGTATATATTTCAATGGTTAAGGTTCTAGTTTTACCTGTATACAATAGAATAGCAGAAGATAATTCTGAAATCATTGTAATCCAAGATAAAATTGCTCCAGAAATAATTCCAGCCGACATCATAGGAATTGTTATCTTCCAAAAAGTCTTAGCATTACTTGCTCCTAAAGAAAGAGAAGCTTCTTCAACCGTCAGCGGTATCTGCTGTAATGTTGCAACCGTCGAACGAATTGTATATGGCAAACGACGAATAATAAGAGCAATTACCATAATTGTCATGCTACCAGTTAAAACAATTGGTGGTTTGCTGAATGCACTTGATAATGCAATACCAACAACAATACCAGGAATGATATAAGGAATCATAGATATTGTATCAATAATTTGAGTAATCTTAGATCTCCTTCTTACTACTACATATGCAATAAATACAGCAAAAACGAGTACAAAGAAAAGTGCAACAAGTGGAATTAAAATTGTATTTTTAATGGCTACACCCATTTTTGAAAATGCAATACGATAACTATCTAGAGAATATCCAGTTGTAAACACGGTACCGTTAACTTTCTTAAACGAGGTATAAATTACATATAGTTGTGGTGCCATTGAAAGTGAAATTAATACGTAGGTATAAAGATGTACAAGTACATTCTTTACTCCATGAATTTCTTTTGGTCTGATCTTATTGATGCTATTCATGGTGAAGGAATTCTTTTCGGAAAGATGTTTTTGAATTAAAAATATAAATAGCGTAATAATAATTGCTATAATTGCAATACTAGCAGCAAATCCATTATTTCCGCCTAATTCAGACATATAAGCATCATATATTGTAATAGGGAAGGTACGAAAGCCTTCTCCAATCAACATAGGAGTACCAAAATCACTAAAGCATCTCATAAACACCAATAAAGAACCAGCTAATAAAGTTGGTAAAATTAATGGAAGAATAACAGTAAAGAATCTCTTTAATCCAGAACATCCTAAATTTTCAGCTGCTTCGAGCAATGAGTTGTCTACATTAGAAAATGCTCCTGAAACATACAAAAAAATAAGAGGATAAAGTTGCAGAGACAGAACTAGTAATATTCCCTTAAAACCATAAATATCGGGCATTGTAATGCCTAACAAGTTTTGAAAAAACTGTGTAATAACCCCGTTTCGTCCTAACAATAATATCCAAGAATAGGCTCCAACAAACGGAGCAGACATACTTGATAAAATAATCAAGATTCTAAGAGTCTTAGCACCTTTGATTTTAAATCTTGCAAAGAAAAACGCTAAAACAGTTCCTAAAACTACAGCAATAAAAGTTATCAGAATGGAAATTTTAAAAGAATTAAATAAGGTGGAATAATAATATTCTTTACCAAAGAATCTTTGAAAATTTGCTAATGTAAATTCTCCTGTCGCTGAATCGATAAATGATTCTGATAGCAACAAAAATAGGGGTATAATTAAGAACACTGAATACAATGCTAATAAACCTAATGTTGATGATGACCATAGGTTTATTTTTGATTTTTTATTTTTCATGTGCATTCACCAAATTTTTTGTACCATCTTCTGTAAATACGTTCACCTTATCTAAATTTATTGTAAGATAAACTGTGTTTCCAGTCTCATTTTTATTATTAATAATGCTCTCTTTAATTATTTCTACAGTTTGTTTATTTGGTAATTCCATAAAGAAATGAGTATTTAATCCCAAAAATATGGTGTCTTTAATTATGGCAGGTATAGCTGTTTTGTCATCTGTAAGCATAAACTCTTCCGGGCGAATAGAAACTTTAACTGTACCTTTGTAATTTAAATTACTAATTTTGATTTTATGATCTAAAATGGTAATTTCATCTTTATCACATTTGCCTAAAATTATATTGGTTCTTCCGATAAAACTTGCAACGAATTCGTTTGATGGGCGATGATAGATATTTTGTGGTTTACCAATTTGTTGAATTTCTCCCAATTTCATGACAGCAATTCTATCACTTATTGCCATTGCTTCTTCTTGATCATGGGTTACGTAAACAGTTGTAATACCAACTTCTTTTTGTATATCTCTAATTACCTGTCGCATTTCAAGACGGAGTTTGGCGTCTAAGTTAGACAGAGGTTCATCCATCAAAAGCACATCAGGCATAATAACAAGAGCTCGAGCTAAAGCAACACGTTGTTGTTGTCCACCTGATAAACGTTCTGGCATCCTGTCTCTAAACTCGTATATTTTCATTAAATTTAAAAACTTATCAGCCATTGGACCAATTTCACTTTTGCTAAAGTTACGATTTTTAAGTCCAAATTCAACATTTTCACGAACTGTCAAATGCGGGAAAATAGCATAATTTTGAAATACCATTCCGATATTTCTTTTACTTGGATCTAAATCATTGATTCTTTTATCATCAAAATTAAAGTCTCCACCCTCAATGGTGTTAAATCCTGCAATCATTCTTAGTAAGGTTGTTTTACCACATCCTGAAGGACCCAACAATGTAAAAAACTCTTTATCTTTAATCTCTACATCCAAATCTGGAATTATCACATTTTTTCCGTATGCCTTTAATGCATGTTGGATATTTATTGCTACACTCATATTTTTCCCCTTATCAATTTTAAAACATAAAAGAAGCCTTAGCCTCTTTTATGTTTAGTGAAGTAATTTTTTTTTAGACTAAAGACTTGTAAACATGTCTATATAACGATCAACTATTTCTAGTTTGTGAGAAGCAATATAATCAGTATCTTCTGTTACTACATTAATTTGTTTAAGAGGTTTCATGTAATCTGCAGTCTGAACGTCTTCATATACTGGACGATTAGTTAATGTCATGCCATATACATCTTGAACTTCTTTAGAAGTAATAAAGTCCATGAACAATTGTGCTGCTTCTAAATTTTGACAATCTTTTATAATTGCACAACCTGCTGGTAAGAATACAGTACCTTCTTTCATGTAAGCAACTTCTACGTCTGCACCATCATTAATTAGTGTAAGACAAGGATCCTCGTATGATAAACCAATGGTGTATTCACCATCTCTAACACCCTTCCATACAGAAGAACTTGAACCTAAAACTTTTGTATACTTAAATATTTGAGCTACTTTGTCCCATGCAGCGTCACTTTCGTATCCACCGTAGGCAATTAACATGTTTGTTAAATGAGCAAAAGAGCTAGATGATTTAGCAGGATCTCCTGATACAATCTGACCTTCTAATTGAGCACCATATTTAATAATGTCATCATATCCAGTAATTGTAACGCCAGGTAATTTCTCAGCTAATTTGGTTTTATTAATTACTAGAAGACTTCCATCAAGAGTATTCATAGTTACAAAACCACTAGTATTTCTATATTCTTTTACTAATTTAGAATCATTCTTGCTAACATAGTTTTCAAATAAATCAGGTCGTCCTACAATAGTTGCATAGCTTCCACCATACATAACGTCACCTTGAGGATCATGCTTTTCAGATTCGATTCGTTTTAAACACTCTCCTGTACCAGCAGAAATAATATCTACATCAATGCCATATTTTTCTTCAAATGGTTTTTCAACTGCATTTATAAGACCTTCAGAGTTTGGTGAATAAATAACAAGTTTAGTTGGTTCAGTTGTACCAGCTTCCTTAGATCCTTGTGCAAAAACACATCCCATTGTAACCATAGCTACAAGTAAAATTACAGAAATTTTTTTCATTTCTATCTCCCTTTTAATTAGTGATAATTAATTTTAGCACCGGTATGTGCCGTTTCATATACCACAAAAAGACAGACTTTAGGGGAAAATAAGACAATTTTTGAGTAAAAAGGGAGCTATTGAGGTTTTTTTGGAACAATAATTGATAGGATTGAATGTTAATTAGTACTTTTATACAGGTTTATAGATTTTGTATTATCAGAAGGTAAAATGACTTTTGAAGAGGAAAATGAATCTTATTATATAAAAAAGATAAGATTCATATATGAACTGAAACATCAAAATCCTCATAATTATAAAAGTTTATCTCAAAGTTATAAAACACTGATGATTTTATGTTTCCAAAATCATGAAAAAGCCAGAAAACTGAATTGATATTAATAAAAGGGGAAAGCTACAGCTTATCTCAGGACTTTAGCTCATATAAACCAGTATATGCTAGTTAGAATATGTGGCTAATTAACCATCTATCCAACTTTATAATTCTTTGGGCCTTTTGTTAACAAGTTCTGTTACAGAATATCCAGTATAACTTTTAAATTTTGAACAAAAATATTTATAGTCACTAAAACCAACCATCTTTGCAATTTGATAAATTGGATATTCTTTTAAGCTCATTAATGTAATAGCTTGATAAATCCTAAAACTATTTAGAGTTGTATTAAATGTAATATCATGTTCTTTAAGTTTATTCTTGATAGAAGAAACGCTGTAGTTTAGTTCTTTTGCAACATCATTTAGCATTATTTTATGCATGTAATTGTTTTTGATAAACTTGATTATTGCTTGCAATAAGGCATCTTCATTGTCTATATCTTTATAGACCTTAGATAAGTCCTTTACTTGAAATTTAGCATTATTTAATAATTGCTTATCATTAAGATTTAAAATTGCTTTTTTTAATGAAACTTCCAATAGTTTATGATCAAGTGGTTTTACTAAATATTCTGTAACACCGTAAGAAATTGCTTTTTTGGCATATTCAAAATCACTGTAGCCACTTAAAATTATAAACTCATACTTTTTTTTATCTTCAATTTTACTGATCATTTCTAAGCCAGTCATGAGTGGCATCTTAATATCAGTAATAATAATATCAACTTTGTGATCTTTTAAATACTCAAGGCAAGATACAGGAGTATCAAAATCAGCAACAACCATTAATTTTAAGCTTTGAAAATCAAAACTAAAAATTAACCCTTTTCTTATAATTTCTTCATCTTCACAAATAACTACATTATACATTTTGATTTAACTTCTTTTTAAAACTTATTTCAAATACGGTGCCATCACCATCGCGTGTGACAGTAAGAGCAGAATCAGGATACAAGATCATAAATCTTCTTAAGACATTATGAACTCCAATATGATTTGTTGGGTTTTCTTCTTTTTTAATGCTCTCTTGGATTTCGTTAATAACTTCATCACTAATACTTACACCATTATCATGTACCTTAATATAACATACATCATCCACCATTTCTGCAATTATATTTATGTGAACTTTTACACTGTCTTTAAAACCATATTTAATGCAATTCCCAACCAATGGTTGAAGGACCAATTTAGGAACCAATATATCTTTCATATCATCCGCTACTGTTATTTTATAAGAAAATTTGTCTTTTAATCTATATTTAAACAATTCCAAATATTTTTTTATATAAGTTAAGTCATCGCTTAATGAGGAATAGTTGATTTTATTTGTAATGGAATATCGCAAGATGGAATTCAACTCCAATATATATTTTTCCGTTCCTTTAACATCAAATAGCATGGAATATCTAATTGTCTCCAATGAATTATACAAAAAGTGAGGATCAAATTGAGAATCTAACTTTCTCTTTTCAAAAATAAGGTTGGTTTCGCTTAATTGTTTATTAAGCCTAATTTCCGAATTCAACTTATTTAACATTTCATTGATGTTTTTTGCTAAATTCTGAAAATCCCCCTCAAGATCTTCATTTATTTTATGATCTAATTTCCCTAACGATACAACATTACTATCGCTGATTATAGATTCAATGCTGCGAGAATTTTCTTTTGCTATTTTTTTAATTGCCTTATTGGAAAAAACAAATACCAATAATACTATAGCTATAAGCATAAAAACTATTATAAAATAATATTTTTCAATACTAAATTTTTTTTCCAAATAATATATTGTATAATAATCTTTTTGTACTCTTGTAACTTTGTAACTTGTACCATTCAGGTTGTAGTTTTTTGCATATTCAAAATTAAAACCAGCTTTTAAAAATTCAAAATTATTGCTTGCTATTATATTATCAAATGGGTTGGTAATAATATAATTACCCGTATTGGGTAATAGGAAATAACTTAAATCATTAATATCTATTAAATAAGTATCGATCCCAATTAAGGTATTATTTTTATAAAGTCCGCTATAAAAAATTAAACAAGAATTGTTACTTTCTAAGTCAGAATAACTTATAAATTTAACAGGATTATTATTCATAATTCTTTCTTTAATAATAGATAAATACATTTTATACATAAGAGAATAAAAAGAATCTTCTTGATATACTGGGTTTAACTCTGCATCATAAATATTATAGCTATAACGTAAATTCATTGTTCGTGAAAAAGAGTAATTAGTAGTAGAAACTAATTTTTTATTAATAGAATTGTTTTGAATAGCCTCTAGATATTCTAAATTTGAATTATGAGATTCCATTTGTAAAAAAATTTGGTCATTTAAATTTAAGAAAGTTTCATTTAGTAAATTTATATTTTCATTTTTATAAATATCTTTACTGATAAAACTAACAATTAGTGTTATTGAGACAAATAAAATACAAACAATCAAAATTAACTTTATTGAAAAGTTCATAAATTTTTTACGTAACTGGGTTTGAAAATTCATATTTTATATTACCATATACAGTCCTATTTGCAAGTCTTTGTTTTATTAATTGAAACCAATACAAAAGTCTACTGAATTGGGTTCTTCATACCAGTTAGTGGGTAGTCCTTTAATCCATTGATTTTAATTGGTGCACGTTTCTTTGATAGAGTTATCAGTAAGGCATCAAGCTTTGCAAAGCATGCGAATATAATACAGATTGATGTTGATCCAGCTGAAATGAATAAGAATATTGAAACAGCATGTCATCTTATAGGAGACATAAATGTTGTACTTGATAGATTATCTGAACGAGTAAAGAAGCAGGATCACTCCAGTTGGATGGAAGAGGTAATAGGATTTAAGAAAAGATTTCCTGTACTTACCAACCATGAAAGCCATAGAGCCTATGAAATAATTGAAGCTGTAAATAATAATCTTGGTGAAAACGATATCGTTGCAACTGAGGTTGGTCAGCATCAAATATGGGCTGCTCAATTCTTAAAACATAAGAGTCCTCGTCGCTTCTTAACAAGTGGTGGACTTGGAACCATGGGTTATGGTACCGGTGCTGCAATCGGTGCTCAAATGGGAAACAGAGATGTAAGAGTATTAAACATAGCAGGTGATGGTTGCTTTAGAATGAACAGCAATGAATTAACCACCATGGCTCGCTACAATCTTCCTGTTGTAGTTGTTGTAATGAACAACCACACCCTAGGTATGGTTAGACAATGGCAAACCTTGTTCTATGATAAGCACTATAGTCAAACGACCCTTGATACTCCAATTAACTGGGTAGCATTGGCTAATGCCTATGGTGTTGAAGGTCGACATTTGAATCTTGATGATGATCCAAATGAGGTAATTAAAGAAGCTTTAGCTCTTCATAAACCTGTGGTAATTGATGCTCAAATACCAATTGACGATAAGGTTTATCCTATAGTTGCCCCAGGAACTTCAATCAAAGATATGATTGGATACTGAGAGGAAAAAGTAGAATAAGTTTAGAAAGTTCATGAATATAGTAGGTTTTTTTATTTTAATATTAAATACATTTTCTTAAATAATATTTTAATTAATGTGAAAAAATCACATTAAGCTTATATAATTTAGCTAAATGATTGGTAATTGATTGACTAGGGAGAAAAATATGTTATAGTAGTAAGTATATGAAGGAGCTTATATGTTAATACGGTTTAATGTAGAAAATTTTTTATCATTTGATGATAACCAAGAATTTTCGATGATTGCAGGGAAAACACGATCTAATAGTGATCGACTATATGTTGATGATTCCTTGAAATTGATAAAGTTCGCAGCAATTTATGGTGCAAATGCATCTGGGAAATCAAATTTAATAAAAGCTATAGATTTTGCGAGAACTATTATAGTGAATAAAATACCTGCTCAAAGTATTGTTTCTTTTGCAAAGGTAAATAAGCTAAATAAAACTAGAGAAAGTTCTTTTGAATTTGAAATTGAGTTAAAAGGTAAGTATTATGCATATGGATTTGATATTTTATTAAGTGAACAGGCAATTAAATCGGAATGGCTTTATGAAATAACAAAAACATCAACTAAAGAAATATTTAAAAGAAATACTAAAAATGGAGAATATTCAATAAATGAATATTTTAAAAATAAAGATTTAATAAATAAATTAGAAGTTTTTATTGATGTAATTAAAGATGATGAATCAGCATTATTTTTGCATGATATAAATTTAAAAAAAGATTCATTATATAAGGAATTCTCTGAATGTTCTGTTTTGAAAGAAGTTTACTTATGGTTCTTAAAAAAGTTAGATGTAAATTATGCTAATAGGCCTTTAAAAAATTCGTATAATAATATATTTGATGAGAATGTTTCATGTAAAATTGAAAATTATTTAAAAATTTTTGGTACTGGAATAAATAAGGTGATAACTCATGAAGTTACAAGAGAAGAAATAAAAGAGGCTCTTCCTCAGGGGCTCATAGAAAATATTATAGAAGATTTACATGTGGCAGAAAATAAAAATATTATTGATAAAAGAATTTTACTAAATCTTCGAGGGGAGGGGTTTTTTCTATTTGAATTAAAGGACGATGGTACAATAGTTTATAAAACTTTACAATTTAATCATGGTGATAATGATTTAGCTTTTCTTTTGTCAGAAGAATCTGATGGAAATCAGAGATTAATGGAATTGTTATCTGTTTTACTAAGTGAAGAAGATGGTAAAGTCTTTGTAATAGATGAAATAGATAGATGTTTGCATCCTTTATTAACGAAAAAATATGTTTCAACTTTTTTAGAAATTGCAAAAAAGAAAAATATACAATTAATTGTTACAACTCATGAATCTCAATTGATGGATTTTAATTTATTAAGAAAAGATGAAATCTGGTTATTGAACAAAGATAACAAGGGGAAAACAAAGGTTTATTCGATGGATGAATTTAATGAGAGATTTGATAAAAAAATTATAAAATCCTACTTAGCGGGGAGATATGGTGGTATTCCTGAATTCCATAAAAATTTATTAAATGAAGAACCATGTGAGGAATAATTAAAATGAGAATTCAAAGATCTGCGTTTGGTACCAGAAAAAAAGTATTTACATCTGATAAACCTTTCAAAAAATATTTTCTTGCTTATGAAGGAGTAAAAAACAGAAGTACAATATTTCAATGGAATCTGTGATAATAAAAATTATTTAAAACTATCTTCTTCAATTGAATTAATTCCTTTATTAAGAAATCATATAAATATAGGTTTAAGTCATCCGAAAAAGGTTTTTGAGATTGTTCAAAAGTGCTTAAATGATTTGAATAGTAATGCACGTAATGTAAAGTCTTTGGTTAACGCAATTGTTGATTATTGTTTTGAAAATTCTGACATGTTAAATACAAGAGAAGATGGGAAAGACTTATATTCTAGTATATTAGTAGTTTTTACAGAACAATATTCTTTAGCTGAAAATGATATAACCAATTTTAATGATGAAGAATTGGTTAATATTATTGAAATAATAATGGAAGTAATAAGTGACAAGATAATATGTGTTGAAAATATAAAGGGATTTATTTTGGCACAGTTTGAAATATTTGATTCAAATTATGATGAGGTTTGCTTAATCGTAGATCGCGACAAGAAAAGCTTTTCTGAAAATCAATATGATGAATTATTACAAAAATGTAAGTTTAATAATTACAAGTTGTATG
>CAYWGU010000036.1:0-24217 GCA_964457975.1 uncultured Spirochaetaceae bacterium
ATATAACCACAGAGTTAAACAATCTCCATATCTAGCATTTAAGGATTATAACTAAAAATAAACCATAAAGGCTTATATAGCATAGTATACTTTAGGGTCAAAAGAAAGGAAACAATTACAACAATAGACCATAATGAATCTTTCCCATGCAACATACCCTATAAATAGCTTGAAGGCAATTCTTGAATGCACTTTAATCTAAGGTATATCTTCTGATATTAATCAAGGATTGCTAAGATACGCTAAGCTTATCTTGCAGATATTTAAATCTTTTTTTCACAAATGCATTGACAATAAGTCCGTATTTCGCTAAGTTTAGCAAGTCTTGAGGGCGTAGCGAAGCTGGTTATCGCGACGGCCTGTCACGCCGTAGATCGCGGGTTCGATCCCCGTCGCTCTCGATACATTTACAACTCTGTTTTCAGAGTTGTTTTTTTATGCACTAATCTTTTCTAAAATTTTCGAAAGTATAAAAAAGAGCCATTGCTTTTGTCTAATAAAAGACATTGCAATAGCTTTATGATTATAATTGATAAATTAATTACTTAATTTTTTTTATCATTCAAAGTACTTCTTCTTGCAATCAAATAGGATAACAACAAAAGAGGTAGTGATATAATAACAGTTGTTGTTATTGTATTTTGAAGGATGTTAATTCCCGATTCAGTATATCCAAAGAATTTACCTATTTGTAGAAAGAAATTTATAAAAATCCCATCATTCATTTTCATACTCATCACAATTTTTGGTATCAGCATTGCCATTAAAACAGGAATTCCTACAAATATAATAAGTCGTATTAGAGGTTTCACTCTGTTCCATATAGAACTTATGAAGGTACCAACAGCATAGGTATTGAACAAGGATGTAAATATCCAGAAGAATTCTTTTATAAACAAGTTGCCATTTGAAACCACTCCTTTATAACGACTTAGTACAATTCCGCCTTCTGTTATATATGAAACACCAGCAAAACTTGCAAAAAGTGCTAGAGCAAGTATTAAAGTTATCATGGAAAGAGTATTTGCCATCATCATAGAAAGGCGAGTTCTTCCAAATTGATTTCCTATAGACATCATAGATTTATAAGTTGCCATTGAATATATGAACATTATGATAATTACAACTGATAAATTAGGTGTTACCTGATTCATCAGATATACAAAACCACCACCATCTTTTGTAAAACCCATTATTAATATGCTAACTAAAATATTAACTACAAACACGATTAGAAGTATAAATCCAATATTTAAAAAATTATCTTTTGTAAGAAATTTATAAGGTTCTTTAATTTTCATCTTTAGAAGCCCCCTTCATTTGTCAATTCAATGAACAGTGTTTGAAGATCAACACTTGATATATCAATACCATCATCGGGCACCACATCACCTATAACAATGCTTGTTGTCTCAGAACCAACAGTATCTGACCCAAGTACTCTACAATTCTTTGTAGCAGCATCTACATTAGCTTTAAGTCCTTTTACACTTAACGAGGACTTAAGTAGTTCATCAACATCACCTTGAACAAGTACATTTCCATCTTTTATTATTATAGCCTTTTCAATCAAACTACTTACTTCATCGATAAGGTGAGTACTTATTATGTAACATACATCTCCTTGCTTTTCTGCAAAGCGAGAGAGAAGTAATTTATAGAAGGCATTCCTATGATTAGCATCGAGTCCTAAAATAGGTTCATCAAACATCACAAACTTACAGGATGAGCATATAGCCATTATGACTTTAAATATTGTCAAATAGCCTGTAGATAATTTTAATATTTTTTGACTTGTTTTTAACTTAAAATCTTTTGAGAGACTTAATGCAAATTTTTCATCAAAACCTTCATCAAATACTTTTGCAAGCTTAAAGGCCTCTCCTACTTTCTTATCACCATAAAAGCTTGTTTCACTCATAAGATATATGTTGGATAGAAGTTCATCAGAATTAATTTCTTTTCCATCCAAAAAGATATCTCCTGAGCTTTGAAAAATCCTTTGACTTAAAATATTCATCAACGTACTTTTACCTGCACCATTACGTCCAAGCAATGCATATATGTGTGATGTTTCAAACTCAATTGAAACATTGTCAAGCGCCTTTATTGATCCAAAGTCCTTGCTAACATTTTTAATTTCTAATTTCAATTTATTTCTTCCTTTTTTATAATTTCAATGATGTAATTTTTACTAAATGAAAGCCTTCTAGCTTCATTTACCATCGGCCTTATAAAATCTGAATTAAAACTCCTAATTCTTTTCTCTTTTATAAGTGATCTTGCCCCATTTGTTACAAACATTCCAACCCCTCTTTTCTTATAAAGAATGTTTTGATCTACAAGAATATTTATACCTTTAAGTACAGTTGCCGGATTTATCTTATATCCAACAGATATCTCTGTAGTTGATGGTATCTGCATCTCATCACCATAAATTCCCATAAGAATATCTTCTTCTATAGAATTGGATATCTGCATAAAAATAGGCAATCCGCTATTTGCAATGAATTTCATTTTTACTCCTTTGGTTAACTACTTGACTAGTTAACCATATCACTAAAATAAATTACTGTCAAATGATATTTATAAAATACTTAAAAAATCTCTTTTAGGTTTCAGGATAATATCTTAAACAAAATGTTTAATTATTAGAAATTGAATTCAACCACCCTTTATATAGAAGGATATATACAATATCAGAAAAAACTTTTCAACTAAAAAACATCAACGAATTTCCTTTAATTGACACTTAAAGAATTTAGAGGAACACCTATAAAATAGCCAATCAAAGCTTTAAAGACGATATTTCATACATTTATATTTTTTTTCTTTATTGTTATTGACAAAAATACCGAATTCCTATAGTTTCATTAATGTCATGAGGGCGTAGCGAAGCTGGTTATCGCGACGGCCTGTCACGCCGTAGATCGCGGGTTCGATCCCCGTCGCTCTCGTTTCATAAAAACTCCTTATTTTTAGGGAGTTTTTTTTATGTCCCTCACCCATTAAACTTCAAGTCCAAATATATAATAGCTTGGAAAAACAAAATGTTTTTGTTCATCATATCAAACTTATTAAACAAATATTAAATTTCTTTTTTTTAATATTTTTTTGGTTAACTTAGTACTAACTCCTTCCCTAATAGTTAATTAGCATGGTTAACTATTCTTTGAAACTTTGAATTTTGTTTGATATGTTAAATTTTCGTTCATCATATGCTACCTGTTAAAGAATTCTTGTTCATTATAATAAACATTTACGTTATCCAAATAACACTTTGTACAGTATTTAAACATTTTTTCTTAAAAGTATTGCTTTTTTAACGGATTGCCGATATTGTGTTTTAAATTACATGAAACAACGGACAAGATTGTGGAGGAAATAATTATGAATAAGAAAATAAAAGTAGCTGTTATTGGGGCAACTGGTGCTGTCGGACAAGTATTTATGTGGAAGTTGGCTGATCATCCATGGTTTGATTTAGCATACGCAACTGCATCGGCTTCACGAATTGGCCTTGCTTATTCAGATACAACCCATTGGATACTACCATTGGAAATGCCTAAATCAATCAGAGATATTCAAATGAAAGAGTTTAATATTAAATCCATGAAAGAAGCTGGAGTTCAAATTGTATTCTCTGCTCTTCCTGCTGGTGTTGCTCGAGAAGCTGAACCTCAGCTAAGAGCTGCTGGATTCTATATATTCTCAAATGCTGCTGCAATGAGATATGATAATAATGTCCCAATCCTTATTCCTGAAGCTAACTACGAAAAACTAGATCTAATCAGAGACCAAGGATATCCAGAAGGTGGGTTTGTAGTAACAAATGCTAACTGTGTAACAACAGGATTAGCAATGGCTCTTGCTCCTCTTAGAAAGTTTGGAATTAAAAGAATAGGCCTAAATAGCTATCAGAGCATTAGTGGTGCTGGATACCCAGGACTTTCTTCTCTTGATATTCAGGATAACTGCATCCCTTTCATCAATGGTGAAGAAGAAAAGGTTGAAAAAGAAATCAAAAAAATTTTATCAATAAGTCCTGAAGTTTATGCATTCACTGTTCGTGTTCCTGTTATGTTTGGTCACCTAGAAACAGTTTGGCTTGACTTTGACGAGGAAGTTGAACTTGACGAGATAGTAAAAGCTTGGGATGATTTTAAAGTTTTAACAGATTTACCATCAACTCCAGCACAACCGGTTGAGTACAGCACTGAAAAGACGTTCCCACAACCAAAGTATGCATTCTGGGGCAATCCTCGAGGAATGGTAGTTTACACAGGTAGACTTAAAAAGAAAAACAATAGAATTGGTTTCTGCTTGATGGTTAACAACATTGTAAAAGGTGCTGCAGGTGGATCTATACAAAACGCTGAACTATTTGTTAAAGAATATGGTTTACTTGAACAATAAATTATCTTGAACCGATTAACTCAAATTATTATTTATTAACATAAAGGAAAGAACTTATTTATATAGGTTCTTTCCCTTTTTATATTCTAGATATAATAAAAAGCAAGTTAATCACGAAAAAAATAGCCCTCATTTCCAATTGGATTTGAGAACCATTTTCAAGATTTTACATTCGACAAAACTTATTATTAAGCATCCCCTAAAACATAAGTTAGGCAATTTTTAACAAGAACCTTGTATTTATTACCACGTTGATTGATATGATATTCATAATTACGAGTGCAACCTTCACATGGAAGATCTTTCGAATCATGTCTAAAGCAGGAACGTGAAATAAAGAGCGGAGGCACAAAGTCAGATCCAACATTTGTTGGTTCAAAAGGCCAGTTTTCAGTTTCTCTGTTTACTGTTTCTAAAAAGATATAACCACCACAAAAGTTTGGAATATTTTTCTTAACACACTGAGCGGCTTCACTGTTACCTAGATATAAGTAAATATCAGCAAAAGCCTTTATCCTTGGATCAATTTTATTTATCCAGTTGATCTGTGCAATATTGTTTATGCCAACTCTTGTCTTTTCAAGTAGGTGATTCATTTCAAGCTTTTTGATTAAATCTGCAAGCTTATCCATGTCCTTCTGTTCTTCAAAAGATATAGGAGATAATGGAAGATAGTAAAATCCATTTATTTTAATCAAATCTTCAATACTTGAAGGAATTTCCGTAAAGAAAGGAAGTCCATCACTCAAGGTAAGCTTGGATCTTGCCGGAAGTACCTCAAGCTGTATTTTATCAAATTTCTCTAGTTCAATATCACCCTCAAGGAATTCATTGTATTTCTCTTCAAGAATTGAATACCATTCTCTTCTAAGACTCTTTATCTGTGATAAAGGAATGAAAAGTTTTCCATCTTCAATGTTGCTGTTATCAGTAATATTGAAGGTGCTGCATACAACAGGACTCTTATCAGATCTTGACAATATTTTGGTGATCTTTGATTTCCAATCAGATTCTGAAATGGATTTTTCCACAACCAGATCAGTCTTATAATATGCATTGAGTTCTAATTTATCACTTGTAGATAATTCAATGGAATCACTGTTAATTGTAATATTTATATCTAGAGGTAGCTTTGCTAAAGAAAGACGATCTGTATTTATTATCTTTTCATCTTGATCATGAGATGAAATCAAATACAAGGTATCTCCTGCTTTAGGAGGAAGATTGTTAACATTAACACCAATTGATACAAAGGAACCCTTTGATGCTCTTGTTAATGATTTTGAATATCTATCTTGAATAGAAAAGACACTAAACTTATTTGCTTCAATGGGAGCCTTATCGCCCTCACTTAAATACATAAGTCCATCATGAATTGAAATATCTTCAAATAGTTCAACCTCTGCATAGCAACATGCTCCAACTTCATCAACACTGATAACATTTGCTGCGGGTAGTCCTCTATGACTTGGAAAGTCAGGTGAGCACAATGCTTCAGATATACGGGGAGTTGGTAGTGCACCTGCTCTTCCATATTTTGTAGTCCAACCACCATACCCAGATCTTGAAAATACTATTTGAAGTCTTTTAAAAGCTTCAGTTGCATCTTCTCCATCCAGTACCTGTCTATATGCTTGAGTAACAGCTGCAACATAGGAAGGTGATTTCATTCTACCTTCTACTTTAAGACTATCAATTCCAATCTGTTGTAATATTTTTACACTACTTCCAAGCTCGAGATCTCTCATTGAGAAGAACCATGCATCTTCATCTTCATCACTAAACCAGGTCCTACAAATTTGAGCACAAGCTCCACCATTTGCACTACGACCTGTTATAATATGAGATGCCATGCAAAGTCCTGAAAAACCATAGCACAAAGCACCATGAATAAATACCTTTAATTCTACATCAGGGCATTCAACTCTTATATGCTTTATCTCACTTATTGTTAATTCTCTTGCAAGAACAACTCTGCTAAAACCCAAAAGAATCATTTCTCTAACACCCTCTACAGAATGAACTGCAAGCTGTGTTGAGCCATGAAGTGGTAGGTTTGTATATTTTGTTCTAATCAATCGAGCAATACCTAAATCCTGAACAATTACCCCATCACATCCTATTAATTCAAGATGTCGTAGGGTTTTACAAACCCTCTCAAGTTGCAAATCCACAATTATTGTATTTATTGTTACATATACTTTTTTATCATTATCTTTAGCATGCTGCCATAATTTTGAATATTCTTCAAAAGTAAAGTTTGCAGCATTCTTTCTTGCTGAGAAATTTTTTAGACCTAGATAGACTGCATCGGCACCTTCTCTAAATGCAATCAATGCACACTGCATTGATCCTGCCGGTATGGCGAGTTCACTCATACGATCCCCTTCTTAATGTTTTTCTTAATATTTGTACATCTAAGTACATAATTAAACTGTAATTAAATGAACAGTTTACAATGGTATTATAATGTAGAAACCATCAAGTTAAAAGACATGTAACTATAAGAAATATAAATATAAATAAAAAGATACTGATTTAATCTTAATGAATAGTAACTATTGAATTTTTTTGATTTTTAAGTATACTATATAGATAAGAAAGGAAAAACATAAGAACATTATGCATTATGGTTTTCTATTCCAATTTGATTTTTATATAGATATTTTTTAAATATCGAACCTGAAAAAGTCTTTATCTTATCATCTAGCTATTAAAAATTAGATATAAGGTAAAATTAACAAGCAATATTTTATTACAGGAGTAATATATGAATTCTAAGTATACAGATTTACTTAAAAGTAAAATGAGCGATGCTAGTTTTGCTAAACTAACAGCTCTAGAGAACGAAAAAGTAATGGACTTTGTTGGCCAATTTGCTGAACATTGTAACCCTTCCTCTTTATATGTTTGCGATGACAGCAAAGAAGATGAACAGTACCTTCGAGACCAAGCATTAGCATTAGGTGAAGAATTTACTTTGGCAAGAGACAAGCAGACAATTCACTGGGATAGCGCATCTGACCAAGCTAGAGATAAAGTTAACACTCGTTACCTAGTTTACAAAGAAAACCTAGAAAGAATGAAATCCTTGAATTCAATTGAATTCAATCAAGGCATGGAAGAAATCATGGGTATTGCTAAGGGAATTATGACAGGCAAATCAGCTGTAGTTAAATTCTATTGTGAAGGTCCTGCATTCTCTAAATTCACAATGCCTTGTGTACAAATTACAGATTCATGGTATGTTGCTCACTCAGAATCAATTCTTTACAGAGCTGCTTATGCACACTTTATGGCAATGAAAAATGAAGTAAAAGATGAATTCTTTAGATTCATACATTCAGCTGGTGAATTAGATGCAAGAAATACAAGTATCAATCTTAAAGACAGAAGAATTTACATGGATACACAAAACAATATTGTTTATTCAATGAATTGCCAATATGCTGGTAACACAATCGGTCTTAAAAAGCATTCAATGCGTCTTGCTATCAATAAAGGTGGACAAGAGGGTTGGTTATGCGAACACATGTTCACAATGGGTTGTATAAACGAAGAAAAAGGTCGTAGTACTTACTTCGCAGGTGCTTTCCCATCAGCTTGTGGTAAAACATCTACAGCTATGATTCCTGGCGAAAAAATCGTTGGTGATGATATTGCTTATTTCAGAAACATTGATGGTCAATTCAGAGCAGTTAACGTTGAACAAGGTATCTTTGGTATCATCAAAGATGTTAACGAACAAGATGATCCTTTAATCTTTGAAAACCTTAACATAAACCAAGAAGTAATCTTCTCTAACGTTCTACGTGGTGAAGACAATCTTCCTTACTGGTTAGGTTCAGGTATTGAAACTCCTAAAAAGGGTGATAACTTCTCAGGTAATGATTGGTTTGCTGGTAAAAAAGACGCTAAGGGTAATGAAATCAAATGTGCTCACGGCAATGCTCGTTACACAATGAGACTTGATTATCTTGATAACTTTGATAAAGCTGGTTTTGAAGATAAAAACGGTATTTTAATCGAAGGTGTTTTGTACGGTGGCCGTGATAGTGATACAACAGTTCCTGTTGAAGAATCAGCATCATGGAAAGAAGGTATCCTTCTTAAAGCTTGTACTCTAGAATCAGAAACAACCTCTGCAACATTAGGTGCTGAAGGTGTTAGAACACCTAGTCCTATGGCAAACATGGACTTCTTATCATACCCTCTTGGTGAATACACACTTAACAACATTAACTTTGTTAAGGACCTAAAAGTAGTACCAAAAGTATTCTCAACTAACTATTTCTTAAGAAACGAAGAAGGCAACTTCTGTAACTCTAAGTTAGCTAAGAAAGTTTGGTTACATTGGGCAGAAGGTAGAATTCATGGTGAATTTGAAGCACTAGATACACCTACTGGTAAAATTCCTCTATTTGCAGATCTTAAAGTATTGTTCAAACAATTCTTAGGTACTGATTATACAGAAGTTGAATACAATTACCAATTCACATTCCGTTGTGATAGTTGGGTAGCTAAGTTAAATAGATCAAAAGCTTATTTCAAGAAAATGGATGCATTATGTCCTTCACTAGTATTTGAAGAATGGAATTCTTTCATTGCTAATATTGAAGCTGCTAAAGCTAAATTTGGTAACGAAATCCTTCCTGGTAAGTTCGTAAAATAATTGCTTTTTATTGAGCATTATGAAAAGTCACTCTTCGGAGTGGCTTTTTTTGTATCAAAGCTTAACCCAAACTTCATTTATTGAACGATCCTCCATCCTTAAAATAAATATTTTAAATAAAAAAGTTTAAAAACATGGTTATTACACAAGGAAAAAGTCTTTTCATTGAAAGAAGTAAAAAACATTAAGAAAATGAAAATAATGTTTGCTATCATTCATTTCATGCCTTATATTGAGTTTAACGATACAAATAAAGGAAGAGACACAATGAGTGAGATTATTAGAGAAGACGTTAGTGTATTTGATTATACAAGTGAAATTTTAAACGCACTGAAGAAAGGTGTGCTTCTAACAACTAAAGCAGAAGGCAAAGTAAATACAATGGTAATCAGTTGGGGTGCACTTGGAATTGAATGGGGTCGTCCTATTTTTACTACATATGTAAGAGAACACAGATTTACAAAATCACTTTTAGATAAAAATGCTGAATTTACTGTGAACATTCCTCTTGGTGAATGGGATAAAAAAAGAATAAAGCGTATTTGTGGAACACAATCTGGCTATGATATTGACAAAATCAAGGAAACAGGTTTAACACTTGTTGATGGAGTTAAAGTAGATGTTCCAGCAATCAAAGAACTAGCATTAACACTTGAATGCAAGGTAATCTATAAAAGGAAACAGGATAAAAACTTGATGCCATCCGATATAATTGAAAGAGAATATCCTCAAGATGTCCCTGGTACATACTACGGATCAAATCGTGATTTCCATACTGCTTATTATGGTGAGATTGTAAAAGCATATATACTAAAATAGAGCAATAAAACATATTTTTTAATGGTCATGAATTGATTTCATGGCCATGATTTTTTACTCTTCTCTTTTTAATTGAAAGTTATTTAAGAAAATGAAGTAAAATTGCAAAGTATTGTTTTAAATTTAATATTTAACATAAAAATATAAAAAAATTAATTAAAAAAATCGAATTGAGCAAATTATCAAATATATATGTACATTTTTATTTTAATATAATATTAATTTGTAATATTTTAAGTAAAACTTAAATCCAGTATATTAGAACTTTAGCAAACCTTAAAATCGCCAACTATAAAACAGTTTTACCTCATTTCACCTCTTCACTTAAAGCTATATTTTCTGTTATTCTTCAATGACTCTTAAGAGTCAAAAATAATTTCAAGGAAACACACCAAGGTGTTTTTTTTTGGAAAAATTCTTGGAGTAATATATGTCAAGCAAAATCATTGATGGTGCAATTTATGGACCGAGTGACAAGCCACCTGTTGCAGAATGGGTATTTTTAAGTATTCAGCACGTTTTTGCAATGTTCGGTGCTACAATTCTAGTTCCTATTCTAACAGGTCTTAGCCCAAGTGCTGCTTTATTCAGTGCAGGTACTGGTACATTAATCTACATTATAATTACCAAAGCGAAGGTTCCCGCATTTCTTGGAAGCTCATTCGCCTTCATCCCCGGATTAATAATGGTATCATCCTCTTTTGGAATGGAATATGCATTAGGTGGTTCATTCTGTGCTGGTCTTTTCTACATTTTGATTGCAGCAATTATTAAGAAAGTTGGTCGTGGTTGGATTGATAAAGCCCTACCACCTGTAGTTATCGGTTCCGTAATTATTGTTATTGGTTTGAACTTAGCACCAACTGCTATGGGCATGGCAATGAATGATGCTGCTGGAAATTATAGTTTGGTATATTTCTCAATTGCAGGTTTCACTCTTTCAATTACAATTATCGCAAATATTTTCTTTAAAAAATTCTGGGCACTTATTCCAATTCTTATTGGTTTGGTTAGTGGCTATTTTTTTACTCTCATAATGGGATTTTTTTTCCCAGCTTATGAATTAATTAATTTTGAAGGTGTTCAAGCTGCCGCATGGTTAGGTTTACCACACTTTGCAGTGCCTAAATTTAATATTGTAGCAATTCTTACATTTATCATAATATCATTTGCAACCATATGTGAGCACCTAGGTGATATCCTTGTATTGAGCAATGTAGTTGGTACAAACTTCTATGAAGAACCAGGTCTTCACAGAACAATTCTTGGTGATGGTGTTGCAACAATGTGGGCATCTTTCTGGGGCGGTCCACCTAACACAACATATGGTGAGAACATTGGTGTAATGGCAATCACACGTGTTTACAGTGTTTGGGTAATTGGAGGAGCTGCTGTACTTGCTACTGTTCTATCCTTCTTCACAAAGTTTGGTGCTATAATTCAAACCATTCCAAGTCCAGTTCTTGGAGGAATATCAATGCTATTATTTGGTATCATAGCATCCTCTGGTCTTAGAACACTTGTTGAAAGTGGTGTTGATTATAAAAATAAAAGAAATCTTACAATAAGCAGTGTTATTTTGGTAATCGGTATTGGTGGTGGTATGATTCAATTCCCACTTGCTGATGGATTATCATTTAATCTTGCTGGTGTAGCTCTTGCTACCGTTGTTGGTATATTTTTAAATCTAATAATTCCAGTTAGAGACCCTAATAGAGAATATATTTAAGAAAAAATTACATAAAAAAATCGGCTATTAAAAAATAGTCGTTTTTTTTTATCTAAAACTTTTATTACTACTATTAGAAAACACAATTAAAAGCTATTATAAAATATATGTTTGAATACACCCCAATAAATACCGATGATAAATTTAGAGAAATTATAAAATACTGGAAAGACAATAACTTACTATCCATTGCAATGGACTTTGAAGGTGAGTTCAATTTGCACATTTATGGAGAACATTTATGTCTTATTCAATTATTCGATACAAAAGAATATTACTTGGCTGATCCTTTTCTATTATCACCTAAAATACTTAAAGAATTTTTTGAAGATACTGATATTGAAAAAATAATGTTTTCCTGCGATAGCGATTCTGCTCTTGTAAAAAAACAATTCGGAATTCAACTAAAGAATATATATGATGTAAGAATCCCTGCAATGGAACTTGGCTTCATGGGAAACTATACAGCACTTGTTAGAAGAAATTTAAAAGTTGTTATTGAAACAACTGGTTCAAAGAAAAAGAACCAAATGACAAACTGGTTGAAGAGACCTCTAAAAGAAGATCAAATACAATATGCACTTCTAGATGTTGCATATCTTCATGCATTGAAAAGCAACCTTATTAAAGAATGTGAAGAAGAAGGTCTAAGTGCTACTGTAAATTCCAAGATGAAACGAGCAGGCATCCGCAAGGCTCCAGAGAAACCTGGTTGGTGTAAAATTGGTAACTACAAAAGAATGGATAAAGACGAAAAGGTATATCTTAAAAACTTCTTTATTGCCCGTGATATTGTTGCAAGAAAACAAAACCTTCCAGCACATAGAATTCTTGATAAGCACAAGCTTGTGAGCATTGCAAAAGATATTCCCGAAACAGATTTAGAATTAAAATATTTAATTCATAATCATGACCATCGTATTGAAAGAATGCTATATCCTCTCATGGTCAAAGCCATGGAGGATAGCAAAATAGAACTGAATGGTTAATTTTTATTGACCATCATTTCATTTCTGTATTCACAGCCACTTGCAATTAAATAAAGAGCATTATTGTAAGGGGTTTCAATACCATGCTTTTTACCAAGTCTAACTACCGTTCCAGCAAACCAATTGTTTTCTGTTTTTCGAGAAGCCATCAAATCCTGACACATCGAAGTTCGACCATATGGATCAAGACCTAGCATCAAATCTAAATCTTTTTGATAATCTTCCTCAGTTAGTGTAACACCTTCAATTTCCAACACCGCAATTATTTCAAGTGCTACTTTGTGTGTTAATTCCTTTAACTCAGTAGAGTTAAATACACCATATCCACCACGTGTTATGGCAGACAATGTGTTAAACATTGTATTTAGCATAAACTTGTTGTATTGCTCTTTTCTGATATTAGATGGAACAATATATTCAATCCCAGCTCCATCAAATAAAGCTTCAACAGCTTTCACCCTATCAGAAACCTCATTATTCTTCTCTCCAAAAACAATCTTTCCTGGACTTGTAAAATTTGTAACATTTCCAATATGCTCTGTACTCATTCCAACACAGAATGCATATAAAACCTTTTCCTTGCCATATGCTGCAATTAATTTCTCTTCAGATTCGATGCCATTGAGAAGTGATAAAATTATGGTATTCTTTCCAACGGAATTTTTGATATCCTTTACAGCTTCATCTATTTGAAGATTCTTTGTTGCAAGCAAAACAAAATCTGATGGAGTTGCATCCTTTGGATCTACAACATTAAAAAAATGTTGCTTTTCATTAATTATCATTCCATTTTTTTTATAACGTTCCAATCTCTCTCCTTTTGCAAGGAGCTCCACATTATTACTTCCAAGTGATGCATCAAGCATGCTACCATATAAAGATCCAACTGAACCAAATCCAATTATTGTAATTTTTTTAATTTCCATATTCTTTCCTTATTAATATTATCACCCGAAAAGGGGATTGTTTTCAAGATTAAAATAAAAAAATCCCCTAGCAGATTTACAATCCACAAAGGAGATCAATAAACAACGTTAATAAAAATAAAACGACAAATATTTTTTATTTAACCTATTAATTAATATTAAGAGCCTTTCTACAAAAGCGCAACAATTATTTCAATTATTAACTTTTTTTGAATCAAATTAGGTTTACTATCCTTTATTACTTATCAAATGTTGTATATTCAATAGAAAATGTTTTCATTTCTAATTCAAAAAGCTTACCTTTTAGCAGATGATATAAGGTGTTTTGCTATTTATGATTCTATAATAAAGGTGAATTGAAATTCCTGCAAAGCATGGTTTGTTTCATTTACAATTAAGAAACTATAAAAGAATGAATACTCTCCGGTTGGAGTGTACATAGAAATCATATAATCAACTCGAGTTGGACAGGTGCATTTAACTCTCAAAACCCCAGAACTTGTTGGTCTGAAAATTATCATGTGAATAATTTGATTGGTTATTGTTATGTAAATCTTAAGCTAGTACACCATCATCTAATTTTTGTCCCATCAAATAGGTTTATAACCACCAATTGCAAGTCCAACAATTATTCCATAATGTCCACCACCATGTCTAAATTGGTGCCAGTAAGATTAATCTTCTACAAGTGAAAATAAAAAACCAACTTTAGCTTCCATTACCGTTTGTTAAATTTGAGGGATTTGTTTATTCCTACCATGTATTTATTATTTTACTTTTTACATAATTAAATCTTTATTTAATTTGTAAGCACCTACAATTTACTCAAATTATGAAGATAAGATAAATAGCGATAAAATTATCAAATAAATATTATTAGAAAAAGATTAAAAATGCCCCACCATATTATTACAAATACAGCAGGACATATTAATAGTTGAAAACAAGTAGCTTATAGAGCTGCCTTTTTCTTCTTATATGGTGTTCCACCTAGTGGAAGTTCTAATCTAAACTTACCATCAGCTCTATAGTATGCCATCTGACATGCTGGTGCTGAAGGAATTGTTGCAAGTTCCCCGATACCCTTTGCTCCATAGGAATAAGGAGTTTGTCCTGGCCCCATCGCAAATAGGATATTCATTTCAGGCATTTGAGTTGATCTTAATAACCCCAAAGTAGCATACTTTACCTTTAGATATCCACCTTCAACAGCAAAGTCTTCAGTCAATCCATAACCAAGTCCCATTGCAAGACCGCCTTCAACTTGGCCTTCTAGAGCAGTTCTGTTAACAATTGTTCCAACATCACTGCACATGGTAACTTTCTTAAGCATATTGTTTTCATCAAGCTCAACTACCTCAGCTGCATAGCTATACGCCACATGAGATATTGGATGATCTTTTTGTGATGTAAGTGGATCACTTGCAAAAACGAAAGAACCATAATATTCATTTCCTTCTAAATCGGCAAAGCTCTTACCACCTTCCAAATCAACTTTGATTTTTTCAGATGCTCTTTTGATGGCTTCACCAGTAAATACCGTTTGACGACTTGCAGTACTTGTACCACTATCTGGAGTACGACGAGTATCAGGTGGTTCAACAAGAATCATATCACGGGTAACTTTCAAGGTCTCACCAATCATCTGCATAGCCATTGTTGCAATTCCTTGCCCCATGCATGCAGCACTGGTTCTAACATGAATCTTTCCTTCTTGAATTGATAATATGCACTGACCTTCATCATGATGTCCAATACCAATACCACTATTCTTAAATGAAATAGCAAGACCATTTTTAGGATTGCTAAAGTAATCTTCTTTAACACCATCAAGACACTCTCTGATTCCACAGTCTTGTCCAGCCATTTGTCCATTAGGCATAACATCACCTGGTTTCAAAGCATTCATATATTTAAAATCAAATGGATCCATACCCATCTTTTCAGCTAATTCATTCATGTTACATTCTATTGCAAAACAACTTTGAGTAACACCAAAACCTCTGAAAGCACCAGCTGGTACATTGTTGGTATAAATAGCCTTACCAAGTACTTCAATATTCTGATAATTATAAGGACCAGATGCGTGAGTACATGCTCTTTGAAGAACAGGACCACCTAATGAAGCATACGCTCCAGTGTTGGCAAAAATAATAGCTCTCGTTCCTGTTACATGCCCGTCAGCATCACAACCAGTTGTAACTGTCATTTCCATAGGGTGACGTTTTGGGTGAACCATCAAACTTTCTTGTCTTGTAAGATGTAATTTAACAGGTTTCTGAGTAAGATAAGCCATCAAGGCTGCATGGTGCTGAACACTCATATCTTCCTTACCACCAAATCCACCACCAACCAAACAAGATTGGATATGAATTTTTTCTATTGAAAGCTTCAACATACGTGAAATTTCACGCTGCTCATCATATATTGATTGACTTGAAGTATAAACAAATACACCATCACCTTCTGGCTGAGCGACAGCACATTCAGTTTCCATAAAAGCATGTTCAGTGTAAGGAGTCTTATAGGTGTGAGATACAACATACTTGCTACTCTTTAATGCTTTATCAACATCACCGCGTGCAATATGCTCTACATCAAGAATGTTTCCACCTTCATGAATTTTAGGAGCATCCTCTGCAAGAGCTTTTTCAATAGTATCAACTACAGGAAGTACTTCATATTCAATCTCAATTTGACTCATGATTTCATCAAGACTATCAAGATCTGTTGCAGCAACTATTGCTATACCATCACCGATATAACGTGTGGTATCACCTTCTGCAATTAAAACATCCCAGTCATGAACAATATGACCAAGTTTGTTTTCAGGAACATCCTTTGCAGTTGCAATATAAACGCAAGATGAATGCTCAAGAGCTTTGGTTACATCAAGTTTTTTTACAATAGCTCTAGGATATGCTGATCGTAAAACCTTACATTGAAGCATGCCATCAAGGTAGATATCATCTGTAAAAACGCCTGTGCCCAGTGCTTTTTCAATTGCATCGGGACGTGCAAACCTCATATCAAGGTGTGGATCATCTTCAAGTTTTTTAATTTCTAGATTTTCTCTAAAGTAGCGTGCACAATCCATGATTGCTTCTTCAATCTTTTTGTAACCAGTACAACGGCAAATATTACCCATTATACATTTTTTTACATCATTTATATCTGGATTTGGATTTACATCTATAAGAGATTTGGCACTCATTATCATACCTGGTGTGCAGAAACCACATTGAACAGCGCCTGCATGAGCAAAACAATAACCATACACATCTTGCTCTCTCTTTGAGAGACCTTCAATTGTTATGATATTTTTGCCATCTAATTTTGATGTTTTTGAAATACAAGCCTTTGTTTTTTTGCCATCAATAAGAACAGTACAGGTACCACAAGCACCTTCACTACAACCATCCTTAGCCCCATATAAATTTAAATTCTCTCTAAGAAACCTAAGTAAACTTTTATCTAAATCTGTAGAAACAGATTTTCCATTAACGCTAAAAGTATGCACAGTGTTCCCTCCTGAAGTTAACACATCGTGTCATAAAATCTGCGTGTCGCTTAGTTGACCTAAAATTGGGGATCAATTCTGTGTTACAACGCTATCTTTATTGTTTCAAATAGCTCACTAATTGTCAAGGAAGTTTTACGCTTTCGTAAATTTAAAGACCCTATTATTCGTTTTTGCACTTTTTTAATAAGTTCATTATTCAAACACATCACTTTTGCCATTATGCAAACAAAAAACACATTTCAATTAATACTTCCAAAATAAATATATTGATAAAATATTGTATTATTATTCTAATAAGATTTATATTTTAATGCTTGTAAATAAATTAGAACAATATTCATAAACAAAATTATTCTTTGTTTAAAATACAAAAAAATCTTGAACACCATTTGCATCCAAGATTTGATTTACAATTTTTAACTAATTGAAAGCTATTAAGCTGCTATTTTCTTTGTGAAGCGAGATACAAATTTACCAAATGAGTTACCATATTTTATGCAGTAATCTTGTACAGCAAATGGAGCTTCAACTTCTCTACCTAGGTTAATAGATAATAGTAGTTTATGATCACACAATTCAAAGAAAAGTGTATTTACTTCTTTATTTGAGAAGCTTACAAGTGTTAACAAGTTATGCATCTCTGAAATCATTGGTTTGTAAACATTTTCCATCCATGAGAATGCTGCTTGATCGAAGGTAACGTTGATATTAAGCGCTTTATCTAGGAAATATTTGTGACCTTCGATTTGGTTCTGCAATGCATCCATGTCCTCTGCCCCGAATGTTTTGCTTAATGTATCTATTACATTAGCTACAATTAAAGTTTTTTCGTTTTTCATTTTATTTTCCTTTTGAATAATTTTACAATTATTCTTTGTATAGTTTCGTTTTTATTAAGAATAACTTTTATATTTATTTTTAGTGTTTTTCTTATTACAATTTAAATATAATCAATAAATAAAAAAATATCAATAGGCAAAACACAAGATAAACCATGACACAATGGTACATATTTAGCATTTATGAAACAGATTTAACATTACCTTTTTATGTATGTATTTCTATTTAATGAATTCATGAAATTTAATCATTTTATATAAAAAATTAAAATTTTTAATTTCTTTCTAGTTATATAATTAAGTTGTATTATTTCAATCCCTATAAATTTTATAAGTTTTTATATTCATATTAATTATTTAATCTAAATAATCAAAAAAAACCTTCTAAAAATATTTTTTTATCGATATTTATTTATTTTAATCTACTTTTTGCATCTTTTTGCATAATAAGTCTGTCTTGTTTTGCTTATTTTATGTAAATTTACAACATTTATTCTATGTTTTAAAATCCTATTTCCATTAAAATTTATCTTCTACTCCAACTTAATCATGTAACTTTCTCAATGATGCTATCTTTTTAATTAGTATAATTACAATAGATTCTATCTAGCCACAAACACAAAATAATGCAATAATTTGAATATTTTAAAAGGAGTGAATCTATTTTATATTCAAAACTATCTAAAAGTATTTTGGCACTAGCTACCATTGATTTTATTAATGGTATTGGTTCTTTTATCTTCCCATTTCTTGCTCTTTTTTTAACTGTTAAAATGGGATATTCTGCATCTAAAGCTGGATTGTTTACATTAATTGCTCTTGCTATGTATGCACCTGGTTCTCTTTTTAGCTCACATATAGCTGATAAGGTATCAAGGAAAACAGTTATGATTGTATCACAGTTGCTATGTGGTGTATCAATGATACTTTGTGGACTTGTAATGTCACAAAAAGAACTAGTTCCCTACTTTATACTATTGTTATTTCTTTTTGATGGCGCAACTGATCCAGCTCGCCAAGCAATCTATGCAGATCATACAACCTTTAAAAACAGGAAAGAGGCCTACTCTCTCTTTTATTTAGCACATAACATAGGATTTGCAATAGGTCCCATGCTTGCAGGATTGCTATTCAATGAATATCCACAATGGTTGTTCCTTGGAAATGGAATTGTTACCATTATCGCTACAATCTTTCTCGCATTATTCATAAAGGATCAAAAACCAACAGATTCTGATATTGAAGAAAGTCTTAAAGGCAATCGTAGTGATAAAGCTATGGAAGGCTCTGTATTGACAGTATTAAAAGAAAAGCCATTGCTTACCTTCTATATATTTATCTTTTCCTTTTTTGGACTTGCTATGTCAATGTATTTTTTTACAATGCCTCTTTATTTAACAAGTTTATTTAATGACATTGGACCTAAATATTTTGGAACCATAATGAGCCTAAATGCAATAACTGTAATTATAGCAACACCTATAATAGTAAGGTTTTCTAGCAACAACCATCCACTTAGGTTGATAAGCATTTCAATGATTCTTTATACAGTTAGCTATATTCTTACAGGACTTACCAGTGTTTTTTATTTTCTATTAATTCTTACAGTTGTATTCAGCGTAGGTGAGGTATTTAGTGCGACAAACCATGGCTACTTTGTAACAAACCATATTCCTCTTGGTCACAGGGCACGATTTTCAGCCATTCAAACCATACTTGAAGGCATAGGTTTTGCAGTTGGGCCACTTATAAGTGGAATAATAATTGACCATTTTGGGTATTCAACAATATTTATTATATCAGCAATTCTTATATTCTTATGTTTGATTGCTCTTCAATGGATTCGTCATCTATATTTTAAAAAAGATGGAACAAAGTATTAAATTATGCAATAATACTATCATGAATTATGAATACACAATCACTGTAATTGATGGACAAGGAGGATCTCTTGGAAGAACTCTTATTAAAAGAATAAAAAATGAATTTCCAAATATCTTTGTACTTGCTATAGGTACCAATTCATTAGCAACAAGCTCGATGCTTTCAAGTGCACCTGATGCAATTGCAACAGGAGAAAATCCAGTAATTGTTGCATCTCGTAAATCAAAAATAATCATTGGAGCTATGGGCATAGTAATGGCTGATTCACTACATGGTGAAATAACACCTAAAATGGCAGCTGCTATTGGATCATCTGATGCACATAAAATACTAATTCCAATTACCAAATGCAATACAACCATTGCAGGAACAGAAAGAATTGGGATGGATAACCTTATAGCCGATTGTATAGAAATCATCAGAAAAGAGCTCCTATAATATTGCATCTTTCACTTTAACAATAATATTGACAAAAATATTATAAACACGTAGTATCAAAACATGATTTCAGGAAGGAATCAAAATATAATAATGTATTTAACTATAACCAGGAAGGTTTGACTTTTAACTTGTCGACCCTTACTGGCTATTTTTTTTGGAGTTTACCAATGGATCCACTTTCACAAGATTTAATAAAGAATGATACCCTCAATATATTTAATGGCAATGAATTGATTTTCTCTTCACGAGGAAACTGGCTCAACCCATTATTTGAAGCAGAGGAATTCTTCAATAAATCAACAACCAAATATGACAACCTCATGGCTCACGATACAGCAGGTGGCAAAGCTGCTGCAGCCCTTATGATTCGTTTCAAAATCAAAAAAGTTCGTTTCAACCTTGTAAGTAATCTTGCAGCTAATATATTAAAACAACACAATGTTGAACTTCTTTATGATAGAAAAGTTGAAAAACTTAAATGCATGACAGAAGATATGCTAAAGGATACAGATAATATTGATGAAATTTATGCTTTCTTAAGAGTGAAATCCGGCCGTGTTGCAGGTCTTTCCATTGATATTAAAAATCTTTCAATTGGTTACAATAAAAAAGCCGTATTCAAAAACTTGAATTTAAATCTAAAAGCCGGAGAATGCAAGGTAATTCAAGGTGAAAATGGAATAGGAAAAACAACATTAATTAGAACCTTACTTGGTGAAATTCCACCTGTAAATGGTTCCATAACAATTGATGGTAAGAATATAACACAAATTGATAAAGGAATCATTGGCTACATAAAGCAAGAAAAAGAAAAACAAGACTTTCCAACTAGTGTTAGAGAGGTTGTAAGCATGGGAGTTAGAGAAAAATTAAATAAGAGGGATATGAACTATCTCGTTGAGACAAGTCTTAGAAAATGTAGGGCACAGGATTTAATAGATCGTAACTATTACACATTATCTGGTGGTGAAAAGCAGAGAGTATCGATTGCAAGAACCATTGCTCAAAAAGCAAGGATTTTGATTTTTGATGAACCCACTTCTTTCTTAGATCAAAATAGTGAAAAAGAACTGGTAGAGTTACTTCAAACACTTGGAACAACACAGATGCCTACAATCATCTGCATAACACACGATACCATTTTAATTAAAAGATTGAACTGGCAAGTATGCAAAATGGAGAGACCCAAAGAATGCTAGAATTACTCTTATTACCACCAATGTTAAAAGCATTTATTGCAATAGTCGTGGGCGGACTTGCTTTCCCTGCATGTGGAGTTATGGTTTTACGTCTTGATTTGGTCCCTCTTAGATATGCACTGATGCATGGAGTTATTCTTGGTGGTGCAATTGCACTGGCCTTAGAATTACCATCACTGCCCCTTATAATAATTGTGAACATGCTCGTTGTAGTTTTGGTTTTGAAATTACAAAGCAACAACTCAATATCAAGTGCTGCCGCAATGGTTTTCACCATGGGACTAGCCTCCCTTATAATGCACCTCTATGATGTTCCAGCAAAAGATTCTCTTCAACTATTATGGGGATCTCCTTTCGCTTTAACTTACTTAGATCTAGCAGTATTGATTGCTCTTTGTATAATATTGTTTATCTACATTGCAATGAACTTTAAAAAAATTGTCGCTCTATTCTTTGATTCTGAGATAGCAGGCTCACTGGGAATAAATACCAAGTTCCACTATTCCTTCATGGTTGTAATGATTGCATTAACAGTAGCTCTTGCTATGAGATTAATAGGTGCTCTTCTAATTGATGCTCTTTTAATACTACCAGTATTGATTGCATCAAAATATAGCAAAGGGACAAAGGAGCTCTTCATTAAATCCTCTCTTACTGGAGTATTTCTTTCAGTATTGGGATATTTGTGCTCTCTTCTATACAACTTCCCACTAAGTGCAACCATCGCGTTAAGTGCCGCACTGATGTATCTGATTTTAACTGTAATTGAAAAAATAAAAATAAATAAGAGGTATAAAAATGAAAAAGATAATTTTGTTGCTAATTAGTTTAACACTAATTACATCATCACTATTTGCTCAAGGTGTAAGAGAAAAGGAAGAACTTCCAGTGTATACTGCAAGTACTGCCTGGACAGTAGGATTTGCTCAACTAGGTGGGCTAGATGATATAAAGAATATTGCACCCGCAGATTTAAATCATCCACCTGAGTACGAAATCCTTCCACAAGATATCAATGCAATTGTTAATTCGAAACTATTTATCTATGCTGGATATGAGGTTATGATGGAAACACTATCTAAAACTCTTATCAGCAAGGACAAATTAATTAAAATAATTACTTCAAACAATCTTGAGAATGTTAAAAAAGTTGCAAAGCAAATAAGTGAAGTTGCAGACACACAAGAGATTAGCAATCAGCGTGTAGCTGAATATGAGAAGATGATTATTTCAGCTAGAGCATCAGTTAAAGAATTAGGACTTGATAAACTATCATGTCTTGTAAACTTTCACCAAGCACCTCTTGCAAAAGATCTTGGCTTAAATGTAGTACAAACCTTTGGTCCTGGAGCAATAACTCCTCAAAATATCAAGGATTCACATGATAATCAATATGATTTGATTATTGATAATGTTCACACAATCCTATCTGGTCCTCTCGCTGAAGTATCAACTAATTCAACATTAATTATTTGGAGAAACTTCCCTGATAATATTGAAGCCAATGCTTTTTACAATATGATTGATCAAAACGTAAAAACATTGCTAAAGATAGCAAAATAATAATTTAAAATTATTTATAAAATAGAGCTTCTCCTATATCTTAATGATTTAGAAGATAGCTCTTTTTTTATCAACGTGGTATTTCTATAAAACCAATTCCCATTTACCCTTTATTTCATTTTATAAAAGATATTACACAATTTTAAATCATGAGAATAAATTATAAAAAAGCTTAAAAAAGTTATCAACTTTTGATATATTATAAAAAAAATTGGTTAGTTAATTATTGACTTTTAAATCGTTTATGGTTATAAATACAAACAGTTATTATTTATAACTCTTATATTTTGTAACTAATAATAATTTTATTAATATTAAAGGAGAATTATTTTGGAAAAATCATTTAATACTTATTTACAGTATTCAAGACACATAACCAAATTAATAAATACCCGTATTGCTACGGTAAGCAATAAGTATAAATTAACAAAACTTGATGCACATGCACTTATTTTCTTTAGCGTGGATGAACATGATCCCACAGCCAGTGAATTCTGTAAATGCGGAGTATACCCTAAATCGAATGTTTCTAAATCTTTATTGGATTTATCTAATAAAGGACTTGTTACAATGCAACCCCAAAAAGAGGATAGACGTTATCAAGATGTTATTCTAACAGAAAAAGGAAAGAAAATAGCAGAAGAAATTAGGAAAGAAATAAATCCTATTATAAGCAAACTCAGCTATGGAATAGATAAAGAAGAAAAAAGAATTATGTTTTCAGCAATGCACAAGCTAAAAAATAATATCGATATATTGATGAAAGAATTAGACTAAAAAAGGATATAACCAAAAATGAAAAATAAAACTATCATATTAACGATGATTTGTTGTACTTTATTTGCATCTCCTTTATTTGCTAGAGATCTTAGTATAGATCAAGCAGTAACAGAAGCAATAAATAAAAGTACCCAAATACTGTCCGCAACCCTAGATATAAAGAGTGCCCAAATAGATGAAGATGGAAAATATTCTGTATTCTATCCATCAGTAAGTGTAGGATTAACAGCGTCAAGAAATAATGCAGAAAGTGTTAATACTACTCATTATACCTCTCTTAGAGGTTCTGTTACTGCATCATTCAACTTCAACCCTGCAATGATTACCAATCTTCAAACCACTGCTTTTCAGCTCGAATCAAAGAACATAACTCTTGAAAAAGCTTGAATTGTCAAGTCAAGTGCAACGAGGTTCCATAAAAAGCCTCAAATGGACTT
>CAYWGU010000037.1:0-5892 GCA_964457975.1 uncultured Spirochaetaceae bacterium
TATCGACCAATATCAAGGTATAAGATAATATTTGTTGCTTTGAAGTTTTTTAAAGGTAAACAATTAAAAGATTCTCATTTTAAGATGAAAAGAATTAAGTCCCTTATTATTGAGAGTGATCAAAATGATATGGTTGCGCATATTGATGGTGAAATGATAGGAATAAATTTAAAAAAAATAGAAATTGAAGTTAAGAAAAATGCAATAGCTATTATATGTTAATATAAAATTAGAAATAAGCTTGTTTATTTGTGTAAAAATAAAGCAATTAAGAAATCATACACTTAAAAAAGTGAAAATTAAAAAAAGTTAATTTTTTTGTCCAGATTCTTCATTTTTAGTGTATGATATAAGAGAATGTGAAAGTGTCGATATGATTATTGTAATTTTTACATAATATTTTAGAGTTTGAGAAACACATTGGTGTTCAAGGAGATACAGTTTGGTTAAGGATACAGTGCCTTCAATACATTTTTACGACCAAGATTTTGTTGACATGTACAACCGTACATGGGTATGGGTTGAAGAATTATGGAAACCAGGAAGTCCAGAGAATGGATTTACCGGTAATTATTTGTCATACCCAGGTCAAACTACATTAAATCAATTTGAATCTTGTATGTCAGCGCTTTTTCTTGTGTATAGTAATCAGATATATTCTCCATATGATTTATTAGATTTCTTTTATTCGAAGCAGGAAGAAGATGGTGCTATTAGAGGTGATTATTCTCTCGAAGATGGTATGCCAGTTTTTAATGATAATAACCCAGAAGGGGCTTCCCCTTGTTTATTAGCATATGTTGAATATACTTTTTTCCACAAGATTGGAAATAAAAAGAGATTAAAAGAAGTAGTTCCTAAATTAGAAAAATATTTTGATTGGGTAACAAAGAATTTTAAAGCCGAAAATGGTTTATATACCGTACCTGTTAGTGCCTGCAATTCAGGAAACATTCCTAGAAAAGGAATGGTCTATCCTATTGATTTTAATGCACAGCTAGCAATTAATGCTCTTTATATGTCAGAGATTGGCGATGTGCTTAATGATAAAGAATTAAGCTTCCGCTACAAGAGAATGTATTTTGGTTTAAAAACAAGAATTAATTCAATGATGTGGGATCCAGATACATCCTTCTTCTATGATTTAAACGCAAAAGAAAAGAAAATAAATTCTAAATTCATTGGTGCATATTGGACTTTGTTAGGTCAAATTCCAAATGCTGAAAGAGGTGCTCAATTAATTGAACATCTAAGAGATCCAAAAGAATTTGGTACCGATAACCCATTTCCTGGCGTACCTGTTTCATCTCCTTATTTTAGCGAAAAAGGTAACGGTTGGTGTGGTGGTGTTATTCCAGTTAATACATTCATGGTTGTTAAGGGTCTTGCTAAATATGATGAGTTTATTTTTGCACGTGAATGTGCAATTAGACATATGTATTTTCTGTTGGATACCTTGCATCCTGATACCGATAAAATCGATGATATATGGGAAGGATATCTTCCAAATAAAGAAGGAAAATCTCTTACTAATGATATTAAGAGTTTCCCTCGAAGAAGATACATGCCAATGTGTGGTTTGGTTACTGTTGCAATGATGATTGAAAATATCATTGGAATGGATATCTCACTACCCAGAAAGACTGTTGATTGGACAATGACAAGTAGAGAAGTAATGGGAATTGAAGGACTTTCACTTAAACGTAACTTGATTACAATTTTAAGCACCAAGAATGCTAGAGGTTGGGAGATTCGTTTGGAAAGTGAAAAACTTTACTACTTTACAATTGAAATATTAGACGAAGCAAAGAAAAAGACATTGCCTATCCCTTCAGGTAAATGTTCAATGTTGGTGGACAAATTATAGAATGGCATGGTTAGGAAAAGTAGTAGGAGGCTTAGTAGGTTTCTCTTTAGGTGGACCTCTAGGTATGATTGCGGGAATTGCCTTTGGCAATATTTTTGATAATGCAGATTCTGCAACCCATGGTGGAAATCAAACACGATATAGGGACTTTAATGGTGGTTTACATCACCCTTATATGTCAAACTCAGAACAGAAGAATATGACATTCTTTGTAGCTGTTTTTTCCTTATTGGCACGATTGTCTCAAGCTGATGGTTCTGTTACGCAGGAAGAAAAGAATACATTAAATACCTTTATGGTAAAAGATCTTCAACTGGATCCTCAAAGCAGAAATGCTGCATTGAGAGTATTTAATGCGGCTCTTACTGGTGACGGTACAGCAGACCAATTTGCACAGCAGTTTTATGATAGCTTTAAAAGAGATCAAGCTTTATTGCAGTTGGTTGTTGATATACTGCTTCGAATGGCTGTTAGCGATGGTTCGATGAGTTCTAAAGAATCTAATCTTATAAAGAATGTATGTAAGATTTTTAATTTTTCTGAGTCGTACTTTGATGCTATGTGCCGAAAGTACAGTGCTGCATCAACCAGTGAAGGTGCTTATACTGTATTGGGACTTACTTCAAATGCTTCTGACGATGATGTCAAAAAGGCATATAGAAAGATGAGTATTGAATATCATCCAGATACAGTGCAAGCAAAGGGTCTTCCTGAAGAATTTGAAAAGATGGCAACCAAGAAATTCAGAGAGATTCAAGAAGCTTATGATACCATTAAAAAAGAGAGACTTATAAAGTAACATTATTTGTTGAACAAAATCAGACATCCCTTTTATTAGTGGGTGTTTTTTATTTGTTGAAAATATATTTTTCTGTTAAGATAACTAATGAAAGGGGTTCATTATGAATTATAAAGCAACAATAATACTTGAGGGTGGTGCCAATCGTGGTGTTTTCACAGCTGGAGCATTGCATAAATTAATGGATGAAGATTTATATTTTACCAATATAATTGGAGTTTCTGCAGGTTCTTGCAACGGAGTTGATTATGCGTCTCATCAAAAAACTCGTTCACGAGATTGCTTTATTATAACAGATAAAAAAAATAAATGGATTCATAAAAAGAGACTCTTTAGCAATAAGGGTTTGATGGATATGGAAAAGTTATTTGTTAATTTCCCAAAACATACCTTCACCTATGATTATGATGCTTTATATCGATATGGATTAGGATGTGATGTTGTTGTAACCAACTGCATAACAGGGAAGACAGAATACTTTGATTTTCAAAAAAGTAATTATGATATGATTTCTTGTCGTGCTTCCTGTAGCATGCCGTTTGTTGGATCTATGGTATTCATAAATGATAGCCCATACATGGATGGGAGTGTTTCAAATTCTGTTCCTTTAGATAGAGCTTATGAAATTGGAAATGAAAAAATAGTAGTTGTGCTTACAAGACAGAAGGAATATAGAAAGAGCCCTAATAATGGTGTTATAGAAAGATTTATTAAGAAAAAATATAGAAAATATCCTGAATTCATTGCTGCTCAATTAAGAAGGCCTGAAGAATACAATCAAAGACTTGAAGAATTAGAAGAATTAGAAAAAGAAGGAAAAATCTTTGTAATTAGACCAGAGGTAACCCCTGTTGGAAGAATGGAAATAGATGTTGAGAAATTAAACTTTTTTTATAATCATGGATATAAGTTGATGGAAAGAGATCTGGATAATCTGAAAAAGTATCTAGAAAAATAGATTGATATTCTTAGAGCTTATAAATTTGGAGAAAGACTTTTTGGTATGTTTATTGGAGTTTTTTTATTACCATTTGGTAGATTAAAAATTATTTAATGAACTTCATTTTTAGTAATATTCAATAGTGATGAAAAACAAAAGAATTGACGCTATTATGAGTTATGTAATTATTAGAATCTTGACAGCATTATATGACTATATTATCATATATTTGTTGTACAAGTATGCCATTAAATGTAGAGAATATCTCTATGCTTTTTAACAAGGAAAAAGATATATGAAGAAGTTACTATTATTGTTATCGATTTTAGCTTTTCTATTAGCACCGCTCTTTGCAGAAACTTGTTCGTTTTACCTTAATGGAGTAATGCTTCCTGTTGTATATACTTTCTCATTAGTTTCTGGGGCTGAGAATAATGATGCAATTGAAGTAACAAAAGAAAATTCACCAACAATGTACACGGTTCAAAGATCTAAAGGTAATTCATTTAATCCTGTAACAGTGGAGGTTACAATTATTACATCCAATTTTAAATATGGAAATATTAAAACTGATGATGTACCAGAAATTGTAATGATGAGTTGTGATGCTTCTGTTGATTTTTTACCTTATACCGTAACCCTTCTTTCAAATGATAAAACAACTACACAATTTACCTTTGATGTTCCCGCAGGAGTAAATAAAGAAAGTGCAAATGTAGCTGGTTTTTATCTAGAACTACCTCAAAAAGAAGGTGATAACTCAGATAAATATACAAGCAATATAAGTGTTGAATTTAGCTTCTAATAAATAAGAGGAATAAAAATTTTTAGTTTAATGTTAAATAAAAAGAGATGCAATTTTTGCATCTCTTTTAAATAAAATATTATATTGTTAGAATTTGATTCGACCTCTAAGAGATCTAGCAATTGTTGTTTTATCAGCATATTCAAGATCTCCTCCAATTGGGAGTCCACTTGCAAGTCTTGTTATATCAAGATTTCTACCTTTTAAGATATGCTTAAGATATAGGGCAGTGGTATCACCTTCCTCTGTTGGATTCGTAGCGATGATAATTTCGTTAAATTGACCTTCATCAAGTCTTGTAAGTAATTTGGAGAAACTTAATTTTTCAGGACCAATTCCTTCTAAAGGATTTATAGCTCCACCAAGAACATGAAACAAACCGTCGTACACTCCACTTGCTACTAAAGTGATTACATCTTGAGGTTGTTCAATGATGCATAGCTTTGTAGGGTCTCTTAAGGTGTCTGTGCAGATTTCACAAGGTTCTGTCTCTGTGAAACTACCACAAATACTGCAAGTAAATATTTTATCCTGAATTGTACTAATTTCCTCACCTAGTATATTGTTATAAGCAGGGTCTGTATTAATTAAGTAGTAAGCCAAACGTGAGGCGGTTTTAGGACCAACACCAGGTAATCTACTTAATGATGCAATTAGTTCTTTTAATGCTGTCATTAATTTTGCCCAAATAAATTACCAAGAGAACCAGCCATTTTTGTGCTATCTTGCTGTAATTTATCTTGTAGATTTTGTGAAGCACTGTTAAATGCAGCAGCAATTAATACCTGCAAAGTACCAACATCAGTTGGATCTACAATAGCTGGATCAATTTTAATATCAGTGATTTTGTACTTACCATTGATTGTGATTTCAACCATACCTGCACCAGCATTACCTGTAGCAAAGGTTTTTTCTAATTTAGCTTTCATTTCTTCCATGTTAGATTGTAAGTCTTTCATGCTTTTCATCATGTCAAAAGGGTTGTTCATATTATACTTAAGAAATAATAAATATTTCCTTTCCTCCGTTAATTATTATGGGTGATAATTCACCTATGTATTTTTTATATTAGTTTGAAATAAAGTTCAAGAATACTAGTCTTTGTCTTCTAGTTTTCCTCTAAATAGTCTCAAGGTTTCTTCCATAAAAGAATCATTTTCTACAGGAGCTTTGGTTTTCTGCTCTATTTTCTTTTCAAGTTCATATTTTAAAGGTCCTCTGTATCCACTAACTTTAGCAATTGCAGCTCTTACTATTTTTTCTTGAGCTCGCATCTTCTGAATATAAAAGTTTTTGGGAGCCGTAATAACCAATTCTCCATTTATGTTTTCTACTTTTGTTATATTTTCACATATAGTTGCTAACGCTCCATACATGTTTGACATGAGTGCAACAATATCTGGAACCATTGCTTTTGTGAAAATACCAGGTAGTGAAGAACTAGCTGATGGTTGTACCTTTTGAGTAGGTGCTGCTTCGTT
>CAYWGU010000037.1:5992-23760 GCA_964457975.1 uncultured Spirochaetaceae bacterium
GTTCAGCAAGCTTTTCCTGTTCAGCAAGCTTTTCCTGTTCAGCAAGCTTTTCCTGTTCAGCAAGCTTTTCCTGCTCAGCAAGCTTTTCCTGCTCAGCAAGCTTTTGTTGTTCTACCTCTTTCTTATCCTGTTCTTGAATCTTAGACATGGTATTTAAAATGTCTTCTTTTTCTTCTTGATTCGGGATATCTTTTTTTGCAATTGTAGGTTCTTTAATAGGGGTGATTGTTTCTATTTGTTTGTTTTCTTTACCAATCTCTCCTCTTAATAACTCATTCTTTAATTGAGATAAATGTTCCATCATTACAACAGGTGAGGCAAGGTATGGAAGTGAGAATAATTTACTTATAGCTAATTCTAATTCAAAACGAGGACTGATTGAATATTTAATATCTCTAAATAAATCAAGAAATAACTCTAGAGCAGCTTCTGCTTGTTCATCAGTATAATTGTTAACAATTTGTGGTGGAATATCTTTTGCTTGCATTCCTAGAATATCAGGATCAGTTATACCTTGTTTTAATAACATCATGGATCTGAAATAATTTGCAAAATCTTTGATACATTGTTCAACAGAAATACCTGTTTTAATCATATCTGATATTGTTTTAATTGTTGTTTCTTTGTTTTTGTTTATTATGTGACTCATTATGATGTTGATTTGTTCGATACCGACCAAACCAAGTTTGTCTCTAATTTTATCAAGCGTGATTTTTTCACCACTGAAGGCTACAACTTGGTCGAATAGGGTATAGGCATCACGCATTGAGCCAGTTGCTTCTTTAGCAATCCAGAATAGTGCATCTTCATCAGCTACTACATTCAAATCAGTTGCTGCACTTTTTAAACAATTTATGATTGTTTCAAGGTTAATTAACTGGAAATGGAATTGCTGGCATCTGCTTCTAATTGTAGCTGGTACTTTTTGTGTTTCAGTTGTTGCAAAGATAAATATAACATATGCAGGTGGTTCTTCAATTGTTTTAAGTAATGCATTGAAGGCACTTGTTGAAAGCATATGTACTTCATCTATTATATATATTTTATATTTACTTTTTTGAGGTGGAAATTGAACTTCGTCTTTAATGTTTCTAATGTCTTGTACACTGTTGTTACTTGCACCATCAATTTCAATTACATCTGTATTATTACCTGCAGTGATTTCTTTGCAGTTATCACATATACCACAAGGTTCAGCCGTTGGGCCATTTTCACAGTTTAGAGCTTTTGCTAATAATCTTGCAGAGGAAGTTTTACCAACACCACGTGGCCCACAAAAAAGATATGCGTGAGCAATTCTTCCAACTTCAATTGAGTTCTTTATTGTTGAAACGACAAATTCCTGGCCTACTAAGGTATCAAAATTTTTTGGTCGTTTTCTAGTTGCTGTTACTTCATAAGCCATACTAAAGACTCCTTTAATCTTATTATAACATAAAATATAAAAAAGATGATAATTGATATTATAACATGTAACGAATATTTGGTAAAAAATAAAAAAAACAGCCAGCAAATCACCCGTATCTCATGAAAAATCCACTTACCGCTGCTACCTTCCGGTCCTGACGGGTTTGGGCGAATATTCATAGTACAGAATCTGCCGGCTGAAAATCGGAGAAGAGGGGATTCGAACCCCTGGTACCTTTCGGCACATACGCTTTCCAAGCGTATACCATCGACCACTCGGACACCTCTCCAAAGTCTTAAAAAATACAGTAAATGTTTGTAGAGGAATTGATAACGGAGAGAGAGGGATTCGAACCCTCGATGACAATCGCTTGCCATAACGGATTTCGAGTCCGGCACCTTCGACCTCTCGGACATCTCTCCAGGATTACACTGTATAAGTTAAAATAATTTGAGACCGGGAGGACTTGAACCTCTGACCCTCAGTTCCGCAAACTGATGCTCTATCCAGCTGAGCTACGATCTCATATAAAAAATCTTTTGCAAGCAAAGTTACCTTTACTTACGCTTTGTGAATTTATCAGTTTTTATATAACATGTCAAGGTAATAAAAAAATAAATTCCTCTCAAAATTTTGTATATCTCTATGTTGAATCTATATTTATAAAAATATGTGTATCACATTATAAATTTATTTCTCTTTAATAAATTTGGTTAAGAGCTTTTTAGGGGGTAACTTACTAACTGCAGGGTTGTCGACTAAATAGAGTGTTAATAATATTAAGTAAAATTGCAAGAAGAAAGATTCACCAATTAAGCTTACTTTTTATTGTTGATTAGTTTTTAAATAAACTTTATATAGAAAATATATGCTGCTAAAAAACATTACAATAAATATGGTTGGTGTATTTTTCATGTGTTCACATATATGAGCAATTGGAAATTGCGTCGATGGATATTTTATTTATGAATCAAAGATAAATTTTCCCTAAACTGACCTTAATAAGGTGTAATATTTGGAATGTACTGAAGCAGAAGTAATATTTGTTAGGAGTTAATTTATTGTAATATTAATTTCTACATGAATACTATTTAGAGTAAAAGTCCTTGCATTTTAGGAGACCTATTATGACAACAAAAGTAAAAATTAAAATAGTTAATAATGGTGAATTAAGAGCTAAGATTGATGAAATATATGAAATAGCAAATCAGATAGTTTTAGTTAAATGGCATTAATGGTGGCAAAACATATTTTGGATATTGTTGGTATCGATTATAATTCAAAGGATTCAGTAGTTGAGGGTTTTAAGACAAATGAATTATGGCAAATGGGTAATGCTAGAATGCATGATGCAAGACAGGCTAGTTTTAAGGTTCATAAAATTGCACGTGAGTGTGAATCTAAAATAGAGAGGGCAACCTTTAGGACCATAGCTCAAGCGATTGCAAGTGGACACATGAGAGAACGTGCAATTATAGCATCAGATTATGCTATAAAAACAATAGGGTTAATTAGTTCTAATAATATTGATGCTATCTCTTTGGAAAGGGAATGGCAGCTTAATGAATTGAAGAACTTTTTGTAACTAGAACAATAAATATAATATATATAAAATTTATTACCTGCACCATTTTATAATATGAGCTATTTTAAATCGTTTGCGCTATCTCTTATCATCATTGATGTTGGGATGTATATCAATCTAGGATAAGAAATATCTCGTTCTATCTGATTTTTTAATAAATCCACACAGGTTTGAGCAATTGCAAGAAGTGGTATTTTAACAGTTGTTAGTGGAGGATTAAGATATTTAGCATTTGAAATATCATTAAACCCTATAACTGATATATCTTCGGGAATTCTGTATCCTTTTTCTTGTAATCTGGTCATAACAGCGGTTGCAACAGTATCGTTAGCACAGAATACAGCAGTTGGCATCCGCTCTGCTTTCATCATTTTGTTGCAAAGTCTTATTCCTTCTTGGTAGGAGAGTTTCGTTCCAACAAAGATATATTCCTCTTTTAACAATTCTTTACTTTCAAGATATGCACAGAATGTTGCCATCCTCATATCAACAGCATCTGCTGCAAAGTTCATTCCTATTTCAGTTACAACCTTACCACCAATGAAAGCAATATCTTTATGATTTAGCGATATTAGATAATCCAAGGCTTGGGTTGTTCCTAATTGTGTGTTGATTAGAATGGAGTCAAATTTAGAGGCATCGGGACAGGAATCAATGAATATTAGATTTTTACTGATTGCTTCTAATTGTGCAACCTGTTCTTTTTTGAAGCGACCAATTGCAATGATACCCTCTGGATGTGTATCTACGGTGGCTACATACTCACCATCCATATCCACCAGCTTGAAGGAATTGATTTGATGCTTGGTAAGATATTTTTCAATTACAGTCATCAAATGTAGATAGTAGGGATCCTCTGCTAATAAAGCAGAATCATACCAATCTACAATTGCTACATTATAACGGGGTGTAAGTTTAAGTTTTCTTCTTTGTCTTTCTTTAGGTGGTAAATAATCCAACTCTTCTGCAACAGAAATAATGCGTAACTTGGTTTCCACAGCTACACTCAAGGTGTTGTCATGATTTAATACACGTGAAACTGTACCAGGTGATACACCAGCTACCTTTGCTATATCATTTATTGTTGCCATTAATTTGCCTCTTGTCTAAAGTATAATAAACACAAAATATTTGCAATATTATTCAGTATTATGATGGATTGTTGAAATTGCCTAAATAAATTATACACCCTAGTAAAGATTTAGTAAAGTTTTAGTTGACACATAGTAAAACTACCCTTACCATGAACTCATAATAAAAGTAATCTAAAGGAGATTTGATTTATGAAAAAATTTTTACTCGTTATGATAGCTGCAATGTTAATTGCTGCACCTATCTTTGCTAATGGTACTAAAGAGGCTGCAGTTGCGGATACTACAGGACCTAAAACGGTTACAGTGTGGTGTTGGGATCCTGCATTTAATATTCCTGTTATGGAAGAAGCTGGTAAAAGATATACCAAAATGCATCCTGAAGTAACGTTCAACATTGTTGAAATGGCTAAAGCTGATGTAGAGTTGAAGATTCAAACAATCTTAGCTTCTGGAACAAAAGAAGGTCTTCCAGATATCGCATTGGTTGAAGACTATAATGTACAAAAATATGTAACATATTATCCTGGTTCTTTCGTAGACCTAAGTGGTGATTTTAATTTTGATGATTTTACAGCATATAAAACATCAATTGGTACAGTTGATGGTGGTCAATATTCATTACCATTCGACTCTGGTGTTGCTGGTTTCTTCTATAGAACTGATATGTTGAAAAAAGCTGGTATTACAGCTGAAGATTTAAATAACATTACTTGGGACGAATTCTGTGATTTAGGTAAAAAATATACTGAAAAAACTGGTAATTTCTTCTTAGCTGGTGATCCAACTGATGGTGGTTTCTTCAGATTGATGCTTCAATCTTCAGGTAAATGGTATTTTGATGAAGATGGCAAAATTGATGTTAAAAACAATGCTGCTTTAGCTGACGCTCTTAAGATTCAAAAGAGAATGTACAATGAAGATTTCCGTAAACCAACTAGTGGTTGGACAGAATGGGTTAGTGCTATTAACACTGGCGATGTTCCTACTATCACAACAGGTGTATGGATTATGGGTTCAATTCGTCAAGGTGAAGGTCAATCAGGTCTTTGGGATGTAGCTCCAGTTCCTCGTCTAAAAACAGCCGGTTCTGTAAATGCATCTAACCTTGGTGGTTCATCATGGTGTGTATTGAAGAATGGTCAAGAAAAAGCAGAAGCAGTAAAGTTCTTACAAGAAACATTTGCAACTGATGTAGATTTCTATCAGAATATTTTAGTTGGACAGGGTGCTATGGGTTCTTTCAAGCCATCTTTAAATGGTTCAGCTTATACAGCTAATAATGAATTCTTCTCAAATAAACCTATCTTCCAAACAATGGCTGGTTGGTCAACAGAAATTCCTATGATTAATGTTGGTTTGTTTACATATGATGCTGATGCTGCTGTTATGGGTAATATTCAAGATTACTATGATGACAAAGCAACTCTAGCAGTAACTCTAGATAAGATTGATAGTCAATTAAGAAATGCAATGCTATAGGCCTTAGTGCAATGTAGTATACAACTTATTGGGGCGGTAGTTATAAATTCTATCGTCCCTTTTTAAAGGTGAAACAATGGCAACCGAATTAAAAAGACAAAAAGTAGGATGGTACTTTATAGCACCTGTAGCAATTCTACTTAGTATATTCCTAATATATCCAATAATCTATTCTCTCTATTTAACTCTGACCTCCACCAGAGGTTTACTAACTAAATTTACAGGATTTGCTAACTACAGAAAATTAATTTCTGATCCATTATTTTTTAAAGCTTTAGGCAATACATTTAGAATCTTATTATTGCAGGTTCCTCTAATGTTGGTATTGGCACTTGTATTTGCTGCCATGCTTAATAGCAAAAAATTGAAATTTAAGGGATTCTTTAGAACCGCTATTTTCCTTCCATCAGTAACTTCTTTGATTGCTTACACAATTCTTTTTAAGATGCTGTTTTCATATGATGGTATGGTTAATGAGGCATTGATGGCACTAAATTTAATTAATGCACCTGTTGCTTGGATGCAAGCTCCAGCAACTGCAACCTTTGTTCTTATTTTAGCAATGGTTTGGAGATGGACAGGTTATAATATGATCTTTTATTTGTCTGCTATGCAAAATATAAGTGGTGATCTTTACGAATCAGCTTCCATTGATGGAGCAACTGCATCACAGAGTTTCTTTCAGATTACATTACCACTATTGAAACCAATGATTCTATTCACAACGGTTATGTCAACAATTGGTACCTTGCAGTTGTTTGATGAACCAATGAACTTCTCTGCAGGTGGTACAACAGCCTCCATGGTTGGTCCTGATAATTGCTTCTTAACCTTATCAGTATATATTTACAATCTTTGTTTCAAATACACTCCAAGGTTTGGTTATGCTGCAACTGTATCATATGCAATATTAATAATAGTAGCTGTATTAACATTCCTTCAATTTAAAGTAAGTGAAGATAGTGAAGTAAGATTACAAAGAAAGATGGCCAAAGAAATAAAGAGAGGTACCAACTAATGTCAACAAAAAACAAACAAAGAAACCCAGGAAAGATTGTTGTTTATATTGTATTAACAATAGCCTCACTCTTTTCACTATTCCCATTCGCTTGGATAATTATTGGTAGTACCAATACATCCACCAATGTTATTTCTGGAAAATTATCCATTGGAAATCAATGGTTGGTTAATATGGAAAAATTGTTCACCCAAGCTAATATGAAAACAGCATTGTGGAATTCATCAAAGATTGCTCTAGTAACAGTTGTTTTAACACTGTTAATTACATCAATGGCAGCTTATGGCTTTCAAATGTACAGGAACAAAAAGAAGGAAAAGGTTTATTCTCTTTTTTTATTAACAATGATGATACCTTTTGCATCCTTGATGATTCCTCTGTTTAAGTTAATTGCTACCCTGAAGTTAATAAATTCAGTATGGGCAATTATACTTGTAAGTTCCTCTTCTGTATTTATGGTATTCTTCTTTAGACAAAGCTTTGTAAATTATCCAGTTGATGTATTGGAGGCAGCACGTGTTGATGGTGCAAATGCACTTACAACATTCTTTAGAATATTTGTACCTTCAATGAAGAGCACCTATGCAGCTGCAGCTATTTATACCTTCATGACCAGTTGGAACAATTACCTATGGCCATTGATAGTACTGCAAACAAATGATAAACAAACTACAACGCTATTAATATCATCCCTATCGAGTGCTTATACACCTGATTATGGAGTTATAATGGGCGGAATATCAATTGCAACATTACCAGTAATCATAATATTCTTTGCATTCCAAAAGCAGTTTGTTGAAGGAATGATTGGATCTGTTAAACAATAATCTAGGAGAATGAATAAATGTTTAAACCCGAATTTCTAGAGGATGTGAGGTATTTCAATGAAGGAACACTTCCACCTTGTAGTGATCATAAAACACGACACAAAAAAACATCATTAAATGGGCAATGGAATATTGCAGTATATAATAACCCATCACAGGTTCCTCAAGAAGTTTGGAACGGCAATATTGAAGGTTTGAATTTTTCAACAATAAAGGTACCAGCTAATATTCAACTTGAAGGATACGATGTACCTCAATATGTAAATATGCAATATCCTTGGGAAGGTAAGGAAGCCTTAACGCCCCCTATGGTTCCTAAAATAGACAATAAGGTTGCAATCTATAAAAAAAACATAGAACTTTGTGAAGAAGATCTAAAAAGTAGAGTGCATATCGTATTTGAAGGTGCTGAGAGCTGCATGGCTCTTTATGTAAATGGACAATACGTTGGATATAGAGAGGATTCATTTACCCCAAACACCTTTGATATAAAACCTTATGCAAGTGAAGGTTTGAACGAATTAGTTGCCATTGTGGTTCATTACTGCAAGGGTAGTTGGTTTGAAGATCAGGACTTTTGGAGATTTTCAGGATTGTTTAGACCTGTTTATCTTGTTTTCCCTCCTGAAAAGTATATTGAAACCTTGGAAGTTAATTATAAATTATTTGATGATTCTGCTGATCTTGATATTAATGTTAAAGCCAGCGGTATTTTAGAGAGTCCTTCTCTAACCTTTAAATTGGTTGGAGATGGAGTTGATGCTGTTGAATTAACAAATGCATTCAGAGTTGACCATATAAAACTATGGAGCTGTGAGCAGCCTTATCTTTATAACTTGGAAGTCAATCTATTTGATGAAGGTGTCCTCGTAGATACTGCAACAACAAGAATTGGTTTTAGAGAAATAAAGATTGAAGGCAATGTTCTGCTTCTCAATAAGAAGCGTTTAATCTTCCATGGTGTAAACAGACATGAATTCTCGGCTGTTAATGGTAGAGCAATGACTGAAGATGAAATCAGATCTGATTTAGTGCTATTAAAAAAGAACAATTTTAATGCAGTTAGAACCTCTCATTATCCAAATCAAAGTTGTTTTTATGATATGTGTGATGAGATGGGCTTGTATGTAATTGATGAAATGAATTTAGAAACTCATGGAACTTGGCAGTACTTAAAGGAAGATTTCAGAACGGATGCATGCATTCCTGGAAACAAAGAGGAGTACACTGATCTTCTGATGGATAGAGCCAAAGCAATGGTGGTAAGAGATAGACTTCATGCATGCATTTTATTTTGGTCCTGTGGTAATGAAGCTTGGGATGGCAATGTCATAAAGCATATTGGTGATTACTTTAAAGATACCGACTGCTCTAGATTGGTGCATTATGAAAGTGTATTGGTTACCTCCAAATGGAAGGATATCAGTGATGTTGAATCACAAATGTACACATCTGCTAAAAATGTAGAGAAATTTATACAGGAAAATCCAGAAAGGCCATTTATGCTATGTGAATATAATCATGCAATGGGCAACTCCTGTGGTGGACTTCATAGGTATACTGAATTAGAGGATAAATATGAATCATACTTTGGTGGATTTATCTGGGACTTAAGAGATCAAAATATCAAGAAGGGTGATTATGTTTATAGTGGTACTCACTTCAAGTTCCCAACTGATGATGATTTCTGCAGCAATGGTATCCTTTTAGCTGACAGTAATAAATCTGCAAAATTGATGGAAATAAAGCATGAGTTCTCACCAATAAAGATTTATATTGAAAAAGATAAAAATAGAGTAAGAGTGGAGAATAGAAGATCCTTTACCTCGACATCTGATAATCCTTTTGTTGTTTCTTATCTTGAAGATGGAAATATTATTGAGAGTGAAATCTTAGAGTTAGAAATTAAAGAAGAAACAATAGCTTATTTTAATCTTAAACCTATTAATAAATTTGAAAATAACAGTGGCGAGATAGTTGTTAAGGTCTCCTTTGGTGATATCTTTACAACAACCTGTAGCATCAAAGCAGCAAATAAAGCTGATGTTAAAAAGAGAATAAGCAATGTTATCTCAGGTGTTATGGGATATGGAGTCTCTCTAAAGAGTGCTACAGTTATGTCTAGAACAATTGATGGTTTTCCTAATGCAATATTGATTGATGGAAAAAATATAATTGAAAAAAAGATAAAGATAGAAACCTGGAGAGCTCCTGTTAGCAATGATTATCCTAACTTTAATATTTTACGATGGATGACCTACAAGCTTGCATCTCTTTATAGTTATTGTGATAGCGCTCGCGCGATTGATGGTAAGATTTTAACTCATATTAAGTTTGGACCCTATGAGGCGGATGCAGTTCAAATCTTCTATGATGATGATTCCTTTGATGTAACAATCAAAGCTCCTAAGTTTCCAACAGATTTACCTTGCTTTGGTATTACCTTTGGTCTTAACAATGAGTATGATACCATAAATTATTATGGAAATATTATATCTGAGGCCTATGGTGACAGGAAAGAAAGTTCTGTAATTGGACTTGTAACTCGTAAGGTAAAGGATTGCTATATTCCGTACGTTAATCCTCAAGAATGTGGAAATATAACAGATTTACGCTATCTTGAAATTGTTAATAAGGACTCTCATGGATTGAGGATTACCTGCAATACAAATTTTGAAGGATCTGTTCTACCTTATGGTCCACATGAAATAGAGGATGCAAAGCACCAAGAGGATCTTGGTAAGCACAACTACAATACTGTGCGTATTCTCAATGGAAACTGTGGCGTTGGGGGTGATGATAGTTGGGGTTCTCCTGTTCTTGAGGAATTCTTATATCATGGTCCAAAAGAAGATATGATAATTAACATAAAAATTATATAAAGAAAAGTTAATACCATCCATAAATGGATGGTATTGCTATCTCTATAGATTTAATCTTTTTATAGGTATGCAAGTAAAAAGTCTGGTTTTATGGTGCTAACGAACCTTCAAACCTAAAGGTTCTACAAGCTCTCTAATTTGTTGCATTCTAGGCAATTCTCGGTGATCAGTTATGGAGAATAGCTTCTTAAGTGCATATGGGGTTACCTCTGCAAATAATAAGTTGGCACCATGTTCAAGTGCTTTCTTGTTTCCCTCTGGATCACCAAACCCTAAATCTTTATTCAAGCCTGGTTGTGCTGCGGTTATTTGACATTTTGGGAGCATTAATCTCAGAAGTGATATTGCTCTCAATGTTAGATCTATATCACCTGCAGGAGTATCTTCTGCCATTCTGGTGCCAACTGCAGGAAGATATGGGACAATGGGAATCCATTCAACATCAAGATCCACTGTAAGCTTTATATCATTTATGACATCATCAAGAGTTTGACCCTTTAGTCCTACAATGCTTCCTGAGGCTAGTTTTAGTCCTGACTCTTTTACTTCATGAATTGCTTTCATCCTGTTTTCGAAGGATATATCTGGCTTGTAGCTTTCAAACAGAGTGGGGTTTGATTCTTCAAACTTAATTGTATATGTATCAAGTCCTGAATCCTTCAAGGTTTTGTATTCTTCCTTGCTAAAAACACCCATTGCAAGATTTGTTTTTAATCCTCGACTTTTAGCAGCCTTGATGTACTTTATGTAGGTCTCCATCTTTATAGCTGGATTTTCTCCTCCAATAAAGAATATTTCCTTTATTTTATTATCTGCTACAAAGTTGATTGCCTCCAATGCCGATTCTTCTTTAAGGGTAAATCTTTTGATGTGATTGCTTCTTCCAAGGCCACAATAGGCACAATCGTTTTTGCATATATTTGTAAGGGCCAATAGAGCAGACACCTCAACATATCCATCATTTTCTTCCATCAAGCTTTCAAAGGCTTTTGCTTTGATGCTTCCATCAAATTCTTTTTTATCCATTGTTAAATATTGCTTTAGATTGTCATATATTTCTTTATGCTTCATTTGGTCCTCCAAAAATACTTGATTTTGAGAATCAAGCCTGCAAATGTTGTTTAATTTATAGCACAATGATACATCTTATGCTTATTTCATTATAGATGATAATAAATAGCTTTGGCAAATAAAAAAACTGATGCTCTCGGGGGATGAGAACACCAGTTAAAATAAATTGGTAATTTATTTTAGTTTTTCAGTAGAGACGCTTCATGATCCATGCAAACTGCAAGAATACGTTTTTCATCAAATCTGATTAATGCTAAGTTGGCAAATATACAAAGTACAGCAGCTGTAATTGCAGCCATTCTATAACCAATTTGTCCACTGGCAGCGAAGCCTGTGAAGATTAGCATTGCTAAGGATTGACCCATCTTAAAGGCAAATGTTCTAGCAGCAAAGAACATACCATCACGGTTTGTTCCTGAGGTAACAGTGTCCTCTTCAGCTATATCTGCAACCATTGCTTGAGGTAGGATTCCAAGTATTGCCATTGGAATTGATGCAGTTGCAACAATCATAATTCCCCATGAAAGTTGACCTTGTACGAAGATACCAGAAAGGGAAGTTAATACATATGTAATTGCGAAGATGATAAATGCAAATCTTACCAATCTTTTTTTACCATATTTAGGAGTTAATTTGTTTACCAAGGGATACCATAAAAGAGATAACACAGTCATCAGCATAAATAGCAAGCTAGTAGAGCCTTCATTTAGTCCCATTAAGCTTGTTACAAAGAAAGGAAGACCTGTTTGGAAAATTGTAAGAGCTGTGAAATATAGTACATCACTGTAAACAAAGGTTCTGAAGTCTTTATTGCCAAAGGTAATCTTTAAAGATTCAAAGGCGTTTTCCTTTGCTGGCTCCACTGCTCCAAGTTTTCTTTCATCGATGGCAAATGTTGGAATCAACATGCAGATACATGCAATAATTGATAATGCACCAAATGTTGCTCTCATTGCTGTTATTCTACCAAGTGATGGTGTTAATGCTCCCCAAATAATTGGAGCAAGGTATGCAAAAGCAGTACCTAAAATGAAGGTGAGTGATATTGCAGTTGATACTGCTATTCTACTTTTTTGATCTTTACCAATCAAAGGAATCAAGGCATTGTATGGAGTGCAGTAAATTGTCATGCAAAGATAAAAACCAAGCAATCCGAATAATAACCAGGCAGTATTAATTCCTGAAATAGATTTAACAGGTGCCATGAATATTAATGTTGTAATAACAGCAAAAGGAATTGCTACCATTCTCATGAAAGGAATTCTTCTACCTTTTGGGTTTGTACTTCGATCACTTTTGTTTGCAATCCAGGGATCTGTAAATGCATCAAATATTCGCCCTCCAGCTGTAATAACACCTATGATTGTTAATACACCAAGTACAACTCTACCCTGTGGTACATATAGTAGCTGTCCCGCATTTATTGCCTCTGTTGAAGGTTGATAGAAATATACCAGCCAGTTAGAAACCAATCCTGCTAGAATAGCCCATCCAAGTTGCCCCGTTGCAAATAACCAAATTGTTGCAGTCATCTTATCATTCTCCTTTTCTACAATAGTAAATTGCCATTGTTATTAATTGCTCTAGTTGTTTTTCAATTGGAACCGTTTTATCTGTTTCAATTAATATAGGGGAGTTTGCCCCCTTCATGCTTACATCAAGTAAGGCCCGAGTTACAGAGTAATAGAAGGAATCAAACTCTATATTTGATTTGATTGTGTTATCATCAATGCCTTCCTTGAAGAAATCTAATCCAATTTGGTGAAAAACAAGGAAGTTATCATTGTATCTAATTTTTTCCTCATAGGATAAAATCTCCTGTGCAATATATGCATCATATTCTGAGATGAATTTAAGAAATTGTTTGTTATCAGCATAAAGACTTAAGAACATGGTAAGAAGTCCTTCTATTTTTTCAATTCCTGTGAGTTCTAGGAATTCTAGGGAGGAAATCTTTCCTTGAACAAGTTCTGTTATTCTATTCCAAATATAGTTTGCACATTCATTGATGATATTTTTTTTATTTCCAAAATATCTGTAAACAGTTGCAACTCCAATTTCTGAATCTTTGGCGATTTGAACCAAGGCGACGTTGTGAATACCATTTTTTGCAAATAGCTGAAAAGCTGTTTTAATAACGTTTTCTTTTGCTTTGTTTTGTACTTCCGAATAATCCAAGTTGACACCTCATTATTAGTGTGATAGTGTTAATATCATCTTGATAGTAATACTATCATAGGATGTTTATTCTGTCATTAAAAAAAGGAGAAAATCATGGAAATTTATAATAACTCTATATCAATCAAAGATTATAAAAAGGCTGTTAAAAAACGAAAGAAGTTTGCAAAGAAGTTTGGTGATGATAGCAAAGTTGAATATCATCTAGCTTTAGATACCAATGAGGTTTTAAAAGATCTTGGAACAAAAAAATTAATTTCCTCTGATTCTCCTTTAACTATAAATAAAGAAAGAAAGCCAATAATTATAGGTAATATCAGGATGGGATTTGGCCATTATCGTATTGCAATGGCAATGTGCAGTGCAGCTAGATCTATGGGATATGAGCCTTTATGGTTGGATCTTGCATCCTTTGAAGATACCACAGGTTCTAAAATCATAAGTGAATCAAATAGATTGTACTCGATGGGATCTAGATGGTCTCAAAAGTATTCTCTATTCAATAAGCTATACTGGGAACCATTAAATAGCATAGGATTTGCAAAACTATCCTACAATGCCTCTGATTTAGAGGTTGCTAAGTTGATGACTCCTATCTTCCGTGATTTACCAAAGGATATTCCTTTCATTGGAACACATGCTTGGACAGCACAGGCAGCTATAGCTGCTGGTATGACTAATGTTGTAAATGCCATCCCTGATAACTGGCCTATGGCTCTTCACCTTGCACCTGGTGCAATTCATGCTGTCCAAACACCTTCAGCCTATTGGGGTTATCTAAGTCTTCGTAACATGTGTGAAAATCCTAAATCAAACATGCCAAGTGATGATATTGTTTATACAGGTCATTATATTGATCATGAGCTTGTTTCAAACATAGAAAAAGACTGTGATGCAAGAATAAAAAGAGCCAATAATGGTGAGAAGGTAAGAATACTCCTAACTGTAGGAGGCGCTGGAGCACAATCAAAGCTATATGAAGATATAATAAATAAGTTTAAAGATAGAGCTGTGGTTCTTGTTAATGTTGGAGATCATAAAGAGGTTCTTGATGAAATGTCTGGTAAATTTAAGGGAGCAGAGATTCATGAAAACTATGAGGAAATCAAGAAACTTAAGAACCTTGATGGAATTCATTTCTTCTACAATGATGATATCTTTCAAGCAGTATATGTAACAAACCTCTTGATGAGAGAATGTGATGTACTATTAACCAAACCTAGTGAGCTTGCATACTATCCTGTTCCAAAACTTATGTTAAAGAGAGTTGGTGGTCATGAAGCCTGGGGAGCAATAAGATCTGCTGAAATAGGTGATGGTACATATGAATGTGATTCTGAAGAGAGAACCTACCAATTGCTATCATTGTTGGTAGATACAAAGGAACATAGAATCTTTATGAATGAAAATATAAAGAGGGCAGCTAAGAATAGCATTTATGATGGTGCCTATAATGTAATAAAACAAACCATAAAATAATAAGAATATATTTCATGATGAATTTGCCAATATTTTAAGACTTGAGAAGATGAAGAAAAGCATTTTATGGTGTTGAGATATTGGTATTTTTATATTCTATTATTTACTTTTTTTTATAGAGATAAGCCTTTTCTTGGTCTATGATTTTTATTATATATAGAATGTCATTAAAATATATTTAGTAAGTAGCATTTTAACGTTATACTCTATTTAAGAATATATTTATTGGGGATTTTATTGTGGATATAGTAAGTAATACTGTCGTTTCGATTTTCGGCATGTTCTTTATAATGATGGTTGGTCTTGTAGCTGCAAAGAAAGCTATCTTCAGTGAAGAAGGTAACAGAAGAATCAATGCTCTGTTGTTGGAGGTTGTATCTCCTGTACTTATTTTTACAAGTTATCAGACTGAAGCAGCCGCAGGAAAATTAAGAAACTTATTATGGGTAATTGCGCTTTCCTTTATCTTTATGGTTATTGCAATAATTTTATCACATATTTTTGTTAAGGCCAAAGGTGATGAGAAGGTTTATAATGTTGAACGAATGGCCATAATGTATACCAACTGTGGTAATATCGGTATTCCCCTGATGCTTGCCCTGTTTGGAACTGAAGGAGTTTTTTTATGTGCCGGGTTTATTACTACCTTCAATATTATATGTTGGTCCTATGGCGTTGCCATGTTGAAAGGATCCATCAATAAAAAAGATATCTTTAATATATTTAAAGGTCCAAACATGATTGCTATTATTTTAGGCTTGTTTGCCTATATTACAAATATCAGATTACCTCAACTTGTAATGGCACCACTTAACATGATAGCAAGTATGATTACACCTCTTACCATGCTAGTAATTGGTGCAACTTTAGCAAAAAACACCTTAAAGGATTTATTTGGTACCCATAGAGTGTATTACATAGTTGCAATACATAATCTAATTGTTCCTATGACCTGCATTTTTCTTTATCATTTGGTTATAAAGAATTTCATTCAAATTGATTCCATTGTATGGTTGGTTGCCTTGATTGGTATTTCCTGTCCTGTAGGTGCTACTGCCCCAATGTTTGCAATTCGTTTCAAAAAGAATGGATATTATGCATCAACACTTTTAAGTGTTTCAACAATGTTTTCTTTGGTAACCATTCCTTTGATGCTCTTTATAAACAGTCTATTTTAGATAAGAACGTTCTAGATCCAAGAGATATTCCTTCATATCAAGGCCACCACCGTATCCAATAAGCTTGCCATTTGCTCCAATTACTCTATGACAGGGACAGATAAGAATAATGGGATTCTTGTTGTTTGCACCACCAACAGCTCTGCAGGCTTTAGGATTTCCTATGGCTACTGCAATATCTTTATAGTTTCTTGTCTCTCCATAAGGAATATTTAATAATTCTTTCCAGGTTTTCATTTGAAATTCTGTACCCTTAAAAACTAGTGGTAGATCAAACTCTCTTCTACTGCCCTCAAAGTACTCATCTAGTTGGTTGATTGTCTTAATAAGTAAATCATTTGAATAGCTGTCATCAATCAAATTTGACATATCTTTTACTTTAATTAATTCTGTAATTGATGAATCAGTATAGGAAAGTTTTAAGTATCCAATTTTGAATTTGTAGTAGAAGGTATGTGATTTTGTCATGTATTGTTCCTTATTGATGCTTATTAGATTATATTCTATACCGTGTGAATATACAAATAAAATATATGTGTTGAGTTTTTTTAGGATAATATAATAAAACCTTTAATATATTGACTTTAATCATGATTTTTAAGAGTATTAATAGGGCATTTGTTGTTATTGTAAATGATGAGAGGATATAAACATGAATAGTTTTGTAATGGAGGGTACCTTTGTATTCACTCCAAAAAAAGATGAATTTGTTATACGCGAAGATAGCTTTATTGTTGTGATGAACAACAAGGTTGTTGGTATATTTGATGAAGTACCTAGTGAATATTCTTCTTTGAAGATTATAAACAACAAAGGCAATATTATAATACCAGGTCTCATTGATCTACATGTACATGCATCACAATATAAATTCAGAGGATCAGGTATGGATTTGGAACTTCTTGATTGGTTGAATACCTATACCTTTCCAGAAGAGAGCAAATTTAAAGATGCATCTTATGCCAAGAAAATTTATTCAGCCTTTGTTGATGAATTGAAGCTGGGTCCAACCACTAGAGCCTGTATGTTTGCAACTCTTCATAAAGATGCAACTTTAATTTTAATGGATTTGCTTGAAGCATCAGGATTAGAAAGTTATGTAGGTAAGATAAATATGGATAGAAACAGTCCAGATTATCTTGTAGAAACAACACAGCAATCCTTGAATGAAACACGTAATTGGATTTTGGAAGCTTTAAAAAGAAACTACAAGAATACCAAGTGCATATTGACACCTAGATTTACTCCATCATGCAGTGATGAATTGATGAGTGGCTTGAAAGAGATACAGGATGATTATGGCATTCCTCTACAATCGCATTTAAGTGAAAATAAAAAAGAAATTGAATGGGTTAAGGAACTTGAACCATGGGCAGATAACTATGGTGAAGCATATAATCAATTTGGATTGATGGGCGATTGTCCCAAAACCATAATGGCACACTGTGTAAGCTGCCCAGAAGACGAAGTTAGTTTGCTTAAAGAAAAAGGAGTTTATGTAGCACATAGTCCTGAATCAAATATAAATATAAGTTCTGGAATAGCTCCTATAAGAAAATATCTAGACAA
>CAYWGU010000038.1:0-23578 GCA_964457975.1 uncultured Spirochaetaceae bacterium
TTTTTTACCTACTATTTTTAGATTACTAAGAGATTATAAAGGAACTGAATTACCGACCTAAAGCAAATTCTCGACAGATTGGCAATAAACCCATAGTTTTATTATATCTATCGAATAAATTTAAAAAAATTATGATATATGTTTAATTAAAAGAAGATAAAAAAAGATTCTCGATTAAGAGAATCTTATGAGCGAAGAGGGATTTGAACCCCCGACCAGTTGCGTGTAAAGCAACCGCTCTCCCACTGAGCTATCCGCCCGATTACGTTTTGTAATTTATCATTTAACACTGTATGTGTCAACTAGATTTTTAAAAATAGTTCGAATATGAGATTTAAATAAAGGTTTTATATAATTGTTTGTGTCAAATTATATATAAAAATATTATTAATCGTTAAATATATAATCGATAATTTGGCGAGCTATTGTATTGCTTGTGGGAATTTCTGGAGGCATATTATCTTTTGTATACCATCCTGCATCAAGTATTTCAAAGTTGTCAGGATTTACTTCTCCCTCGTCATACTCTGCAATAAATCCAACCATCAAGGAGTGGGGAAATGGCCATGGCTGTGATTTTAGGTATTGAATATTCTTTACCTTTATTCCAACTTCTTCCATAATTTCACGATTAACTGCTTCTTCAAAAGTTTCGCCAAGTTCTACAAAACCTGCTATCAAGCTATAAAGGCCTTCTGGGAAATTTGCATTGTGAGCTAAAAGAAGAGCGTTTCCTTTTTTTATTCCAACTATTATAGCAGCAGATAATTCAGGAAAGTATATTTTATTGCAATTAGGACAATGTTTTGATTTGTTATATTGCATCTCAAGTAGCTTTGATCCACAAGTACCACAATATTGATGTTCAATGTTCCAAGAGTGTATTGCCTTAGCTTGTATTATTAAATTGTAAACATCTTTTGGTAATTGAATTGTTCTAGATCTTATTAAAACAAAGGAAAGATTTTTTTCCTTCTGGAAATCAGTTATTATTAAAAGTTGAGTATCCTTACAACCCATTAAAGAAAAGGGCTTTTGCATTTTTAACCAGGAGAAGTTTAGGTCTTTATCTTCAGGAAGGCGTGAGGAGTTATTTAAAGTTGAAAGCAACACTTCATTACCTTCAATTATTATGTATTTCATATTTTATCCTTGTCATGAAGAATACCAAAGATGCTTTTTATATTCCATTATAAATTATGTTGTTTTTCACTTTTTTTAAAAAAGTTGAATAATTAATTAAAACAAAAAAAAGACTCTCAATTAAGAGAATCTTATGAGCGAAGAGGGATTTGAACCCCCGACCAGTTGCGTGTAAAGCAACCGCTCTCCCACTGAGCTATCCGCCCGAATACGAGTGGTAATTTATCATTTAACCTCATCTATGTCAACATATAATTTGTTTAAAAAAGCTATTTTGGGCTTGTAATGTTATATTTAAATGCATTTAAATCCTATTAATCTTTTTATTTCATTGTAATATAGTAATTTACTTACATGGGAAGAAATATTAAATAAATTACATTATTTTTCATATTTCATTCTTTCGTTCAACTATTTCTTGACAATTAACTTTTGAAGGGCAATCATTAGATAATCCATTAAATATAATTGAGAGTTTATAAATGAAAAAAGTATTGAAAAATTTAATAGTGGTTGAGGTTAAATCTGATTTAAATGAGTACCATTTTAAATCAATTGATGGAACTCTTGTAATTAGCATTAAAGATTATAATATTTTTCATTTCAGTTATTTATTTAACGATATAATAATTAGCAATGAAGCACTTTATGGATCTTCCTTTATAAGTGAAAATTTTATATCCAACAAAACTTTGAATTTGGTTAAAGATGCTCCATTAATAGATAAAAAAGATTTTTATATTATAACCATTAAATCCAAATTGAGAATCATAGTTGACAAACGGACAGCACAGATTTCAATCTATAAAGCTGGTTACTTGATTCATGGTGGTAAATTTAGCAATGAGAATACTCAAGCATCCTCCAATCAACTTAAGGTGTTGAAGGCAAAAGGCGATGCAAGCTTTATTTCTAAATTCACCTTTGGAATAAAGGCGGATGATGAGTTTTATGGTATAAGTGATAAAGCTTTATTTTTAATTAAGAATCTAAGTGGTTGTGAAAACTATTACCAAAATTCAACCCTTAAAAATTCTTCATTTAAATCCAATGCATTCTTTATTAAAAGAAAGAAGGGTGATGGTATTTGTGGACTTTTTTTTGATCAATGCTCCATAGATGAGATAAGCTTTGGAGTAGAAAATTTTTTGCATCATTCAATAACAGCTCATAATTCACCATCTTCCTATTATTTTTTTGATGGTTCTAATTATAAAGATATATTGGAAGCTTATTATTCAGTGATAGGTCGTCCTTGTTTTCCCCCATTGTATACTTTTGGATGTTTGGGATCCTTAAATAATTTGGTAAATGAAGAGGTTCTACCAGATAGAATTCTTGAATTTTTTATGAAAACTGAAGAATATAAAATACCCTGTGAGGGGCTTTATTTATCATCTTGCCGTTTAAAGAATTCTGATGCAGGACAATATCCAATTACTTGGAAGACTGATGAGGTCACTCATAATATTGATTATGTAAAAGCTCTTTTAAAAAGAGGTTATCATCTTTCAATAAATATAAAACCTAAAATGCTTTTAAATCATTCGTATTATGAAGAGTTGGATCGAAAAGGATACTTTATAAGGGATGAATGTGGAAATAGTTATGTAGACTCGAACAATCTAAAAGATGTCTGCTACATTGATTTTACAAATAAGAAATCTTATAGCTGGTGGAAGAATAAACTGAAAGAGCAGCTTATAAATAATGAAATATCTGGTATTTGGTATGATTGCAATGAATTTGAAATTGAAGATCCAGGAGTATCTCTTAAAAAGATAAAATCTATTCTCCCTTTGCTGATGATTAAGGCCTCTAATGAAGCCTTTGAGGCAGCTTTTGGAAAAAGTGCTATGAAAAGACCTTGGATAACATCAAGAAGTGATTACTCTGGATGTCTTCTTAACGAAAACTTTGGTGATTCTTATAACAAAGATTTAACAAATGAACTATTAATAAGAGCAATTGAAAATGAAGTTTTGAAAACAAGTCTTGTAATTCATTCGTTGCTAGAAGATTCCTTGAGTTATCTTGCTGTACTTCCTATTATAGTAAATCTCATAAAGATGCATTATGCCTTCATGCCTTATATATACAACGCAGCCTATGAAGCACTTTCTACAGGGCTTTCTTTAGATAGACCGCTTTGCTTGGAATTTGAAGATGAAAGAATTGATCTTAATACTACAGATAGTTTATTTGGTAATAGCATCCTTAAAGTACTTGTTGCTGATGAAGGTATAACTCAACGAGAAGTATATCTTCCCAAGGATTGTCATTGGTACAATGCAGTGAATAAAAAGTTTTATTATGGTGGAGCAAATGTAGTTGTTAATTCGAGTCCTGGAATATTTAATTACTTTGTAAAAGAAGGCTCCATAATAGAATTGAACAGAGACAATGATAAAAAACTTTCAACAGGCTTGTATAAAAACCTTGATTTAAAAATTTATAGAATAAGAGATGATAAAACCTGTGTATCATATTACTTTGAAGATGATGGAGAGACACATCTCGATGAAAACAAATTCAATATTTATAAATTTGAATTAACCAAGAGGAGATTTATAATAACAAAAACAAAATGTTCAATTAAAAAACATGGAAGGCTCTTTAATGTGTGCAATGAAATAGGAAGTAGAATATCCTCCTTCGACCCTGATAAACTGGAAGAGGGGGAAAGTATCTCCTACAAACTCTAAAGTATTTATAAACTTACACCCTTTTAATAGCATTCTTTTCAATTACATGATTTTATATCAAAAACGATGTTGCATATGAATTTGATAATTATTATTATGTTATTGATTTTTACCATGGGCAAATGATAGAAATCAGTTGGGGGGAGAATATGAAATTTAAATTTATAGCAATTTTACTGGTGCTATCATGCACTATGTCATTTGCCTTTGCAGGTGGTAATAAAGAAACAAAAAAAGCTGAAGGGATAAAAATACAGGATACTGTTCGATTAAATATTGCCACAGAACCAGATTCACTTAATCCTTGGATCAGTGCGGCATCTGATACTGCAGCTATTTTTAACAATGTATTTGAAGGTTTGATGTCCTATGATGATAAAGGTACCTTGTATCCACAAGTTTGCTCATCATATACTTTGTCAGAGGATAAATTAACTTATACATTTAATCTTAGAGACGATGTTTACTTTCATAATGGAAAGCATCTAACAAGTGATGATGTACTATATTCTTATGAAAGTTTTACTAAGGACTCAACAAGTAGCTATAGATTTTCTTTAATTGAAGCTATTTCAATTCCAGATGATTACACTTTTGTTGTAACACTTAAAAATCAATCAACATCCTTTTTAATATCAACAACAACCTCAACAATTCTTCCAAGAGGTTATGAAGAGCAATCAATAAAACCAATTGGAACTGGAGCTTATAAATTTGTATCATATACACCTTCACAGAAGATGGTATTTGTTAAAAATGATAAGTATTATGATGAATATCATATGCCAAGCATAGAAAATGTAGTGGTCTATATCATGAGTGATACATCCTCTGTAGTAGCTGCTCTTCAATCAGGTCAAATTGATGTTGCAGATATTGCATCAAGCAATGCTGATCTATTTAAAAAAGATTACACAGTAATAAGTGGCGATCGAAATATGGTAACACTTCTTGTATTTAATAATGCTATTGTACCTTTGGATGATGCTAGAGTAAGAAAAGCACTAACAATGGGAATTAACAAAAAAGATGTAATAGATGGTGTCTTTGATGGTTATGCAGATCCTATTTCTTCAAATCTTTCTCCTGTGTTTAAAGAGGTTTATAATAAGAATTTAGAGGGATTATACGATAGAGACATCGAGGGAGCAAAAGCATTACTATCTGATGCAGGTTATCCCAATGGAATGGATCTTGAAATAACAATTCCTGGTATCTATTGGCAACATGTTGATACAGCCCAAATTATTCAACAAAACCTAGCTAAAATTGGTGTTAATGTTACAATTAAAACGGTTGAGTGGGGTACCTGGCTTGATGAGGTTTATTATAACAGAAACTTCACCTCAACAATTATTGGAATCGATGGTAAGCTTGATCCCTTTGAAAGTTTAAAAAGATATGAAACTACAGCCAGCAATAACTTTATGAACTATAGTAACAATGAATATGATAGTTTGATTGAAAAAGCTATCACTAGCACAGAAGAACAAAAGATTCAAATATACAAAGAAGCTCAACGAGTGGTAGCTGAAGATGCAGGATGTGCCTTCATCTGTTCTCCAAAAAACATTGTTGCAATGAGACCTGATTTAAAAGGATTTAAATTCTATCCTGTTTATTTCATTGATTTTTCATCACTTTACTATGTTGATGTTAAATAAAGAAAAATATTAGAACTAATCTCTTGGTAAATTAATTATCAGGAGATTTTTTGTGTCGTAATGCATTGTAAAGTAAGGTGTTTCTTTTTATACTTTAAAGAGGAGAATTGGTATGCATTTTTATGTTAAGAAATTATTAAGTACAGTGGTTACTCTTTTTTGGGTTTCTGTTTTAACATTTTCCGTTTTTCAAATGCTACCTGGTGATCCTGCAAGATTGATATTGGGGGTTGATGCAAAACCAGAACAGGTTGAAGCACTACGCGCCACAATGGATATGGATAGGAATCCTGTATCAAGGTATGTTTTGTGGGTTAATAGAGCTTTTCATGGCGATTTTGGAACTTCGTATAAATATCAAATGCCTGTTTCCTCCTTGATCGGAAACTCGATGATTATTACATCTCAGCTTGCAATTCTTTCTTTATTGTTTTCAATAATTTTAGGAATTCCAATTGGAATATTTCTTGCAAAAAGAGATAAATCAAAGAAGATAATTCCTCTTTCAATACTCTCGCAACTTGGAATGGCTGTACCATCTTTTTGTGTTGCAATACTTTTAATTGTAATATTTTCAATTCGGCTTAAATGGCTACCATCATTTGGTTATGTTGCATTTACCCAAAGTCCCCTTGACTGCTTAAAGTCCTTGTTACTTCCATCTCTTTCAATAGCATTTGGAGGAGCAGCCGTTATAATAAGATATCTTAGATCGAACATTGTAGGTGAGAGAAAATCTGATTATGTTCGAACTGCTCGTAGCATCGGATTAAGTGAGAATAAGATTCTATATCGCCATATTTTAAGAAATAGCCTTATTCCAGTTCTTACAATATTTGGAATACTTGTATCTGACGTACTTGGAGGCTCCATTATAATAGAAAATGTATTTTCTCTTCCCGGAATTGGAAAGTTGATTACAAGTTCAATTACATCTAGAGACCTTCCTTTGATACAAGCTTTGGTTCTTTATTTATCAATAATTGTTGTTATAACAAACATGGTTGTGGACCTTCTTTATGGTGTCATTGATCCAAGAATAAGGATAAAAAGCAATGATTAAATATTTTAGAAATAAAAACATCATAATTGGATTGATTTTTTTGTCTGTAATACTTGTCTTGATGATTGGTGGACTTGTAGTACTCCCATATGATCCAAATAAAATTGATATCCAGCACAAGCTTGCAGGTATGAGTTCAAATCATCTACTTGGAACAGACCATCTTGGACGTGATATTTTATCGCGTCTTATGGTTGGTTCAAGAATTTCCCTTAAAATTGGTTTTCTTGTTGTTCTTCTTGGATCAGTTGTGGGAATTCCACTTGGAGCAATAGCAGGATATCATGGTGGAAAAATTGATGATGTTTTGATGAAGATAATTGATACCTTGATGAGCTTTCCAGGTATCTTAATTGCATTGATGTTAATTGCAGTATTTGATGTAAGTGTGAAGATAATAATTATTGCCTTAGCCCTTATAGCTCTTCCAAAGTTTGCACGAATTTCTAGAGGTGAATTTGTTAAGTACCGCGATAGTGCATTTGTTCTTGCAACTCGCTCTAGAGGAGCTGGTGTGTTTAGAATAATGGTAAGGCATATATTACCTCATATAGCACCATCTCTTATGGTAACAGCCTCTCTTACCTTTGCAACTGCAGTAATTTCTGAAGCAGGACTTAGTTATTTAGGTCTTGGAATTCAACCACCATCTCCCTCCTTTGGTAAAATGGTAGCCGATGCACAACCGTACATCCTTCAGAATCCAATTTATGTTTTAATTCCAACTCTAGCAATTACCTTCTTGGTGCTTGGTTTTAATTTAATTGGAGATGGAATACAGGAAATTCAGGAAAGGGATAGCAAAAATGAGTAAAATACTTGAAATAAATAATCTAACCCTTGCTTTTAAAATTAATAAGAAAGACGTAAATGCTGTAAATGATGTATCTATTTATGCTGATAAAGGTGAAATTGTAGCACTTGTAGGTGAATCTGGTTGCGGTAAATCTTTGACTGCTTTAACAGCTGTAAATCTTAGACCTGCTAATTCAAAAATTTTAACTGGTGGGATAAAGATAAATGGAGAGGATGTACTTTCTTATTCCCAATCAGATTGGAATAAAAAAAGAGGTATGGATTTTTCGATAATATTTCAGGAACCAATGACAGCCTTAGATCCTCTAGTTAAAATTGGAAAGCAAATAAAAGAAGCAATTATTATTCACAGTGATAAGAAAATTGATAAACACACCTTAAAAAAAAGAATAATCAGCATGTTACAATCTGTAGAATTAAAAAATCCTGAATTGATCTACAATAGCTATCCGCATCAATTATCTGGTGGTATGAGACAGAGAGTACTAATTGCACTCTCTCTTATAAACAATCCATCTCTATTAATTGCAGATGAACCAACAACTGCTCTTGATGTTACAGTACAAAAGCAAGTTCTAAACATTTTAAAAGGAATGAATGTGGAGAGAAATTTATCAATTCTTTTTATATCTCATGATCTGGGTGTTGTTAAAAACTTCTGTTCACGAATATATGTTATGTATGCAGGAATGATTGTAGAAAGTGGTGGAGCAAAGGATTTAATTGAAAACCCCATGCATCCTTATACCAAAGGTTTGATTGATTCAATTCCCTCTCTTAAAAACAGAGGCACTGTTTTATCAACCATCAAGGGTCGAGTTCCAACCCTTGAGAAAAGAGTTACCACTGGCTGTCCTTTTGCAGCGAGATGCTCTTTGGCAAAACCTATTTGCTTTGCTCAGATACCTGCAAAACAGGAGTGTGGAAATAGAACATTGTACTGTCATTTAATTAATTTAAATGACAAAAAGGAGGATTTAAATGAATAGAAATGAGTTGATAATCCTTAACGATGTAAGCTTTTCATACCATGAAAATCAAATGATAATTAAACATTTAAACCTCGTAATACATGAAGGTGAATCTGTTGGGCTTTTAGGAGAATCGGGATGTGGTAAAACAACACTTGCTTCCCTAATTCTTAATTTCCTAAAGCCAAATAATGGAAGCATTATTGTTAATAAAAAAGATTTAAACACCTTAAATAGAAAGGCTAAAAAGGACTTTTATCGAGAAGTTCAAATGGTATTTCAAGATCCCTCCTCCTCTCTTGATTCCCTAATGAGTGTTGAAAAATTAATAGAGGAGCCACTTTTAATTCATAAGATTGGAACAAAAGAAGAAAGAGAGAGAAAGGTAATGGAGGTGATGAAGATGGTAGGTCTTTCATCTGCTTATCATAATAGCTATCCCTCTGAGTTATCTGGAGGATTGAAGCAAAGATTGGCAATAGCAATTGCCTTGGTTTTGAATCCTAAAATCGTAATACTTGATGAGTGTGTATCCGCCCTGGATGTAAGCATTCAAGCCCAAATATTGAACCTTTTAATCTCTCTTCAGAAGAGCCTTAATTTGACTTATTTATTTATCACCCATGATTTAAACGTAGCCTCTTACATAGCCGATACCATATGTGTTATGGAAAATGGTGAGATTGTTGAAAAGAATGGTTGCAAGGAGTTATTTGAGAGTCCAAAGCATCCCTACACAAAGAGTTTATTAAGTGCAAGTATTGGTTAATGTGATATAATAAGCATTGCTTATCTTATTTTAACAGTGTAAAATTAAAATGATTCTTAAATTTTGGGAGAAAAGTTAATGATTATAAGTTCTCAAGTCATCTATTTCTTTGTTTATTGCATTGTAGGTTGGCTTTGTGAGGTGTTGTATTGTGCAATGTTCGATAAACATTTTACAAATAGAGGTTTTCTAAAAGGTCCATATTTACCTATTTACGGCAGTGGAGCATTGGCTGTAGTTTATGTGGTAAGCCCTTTGGTATCAAATCCTTTTTTGATTTTCATCTTAGGTTTGATTGTATGTTCAATTATTGAATACATTGGTTCTTTGATTCTTGAAAAAGCATTTAAGATAAAGCTTTGGGATTATAGTAATTACAAGATAAACATCAATGGTAGGGTGTGCGGTATAAATTCATTGCTATTTGGACTTTTGAGCCTAGCAGTAGTTTACCTCATCAATCCATCTATTGTTGATGCAGTAGCTATTCTTAATGATACCACGCAGTATTATCTATCAACTGCTATAGAGATTGTGATGACATTCGATTTTGCAATATCTGTTATGAGATGAAAGCCTTTACAAGAGCAATTGAAGAAATTAGAATTAAGAGCGATGAACTTCAGGATAAAATTGTATCCATTGGTGCCAACAGTCCTAAGAGCATATTAGAGGCAAAGGATAGATTGGAAGATGAAATAAACAAGCAAAAAGCATTATTAGCACTCAGAAGCAGAAAGATATTTAGAGCTTACCCATCAATGAGACTTAGAAATCATGACATATCTGTTAGAACTGAATTGTTTAAGATGTCACTGAAGAGCTTTGTAGAAAAAGGCCGTGAAGAGCAAAAAAAAAGAGCTGCAAAACTAAACCTTAGCCTTGAAAATACAAAAGCTCAGGTTAAAAATAAAATGAAGTAGTTATTATAACTACTATATAAATATTTAATTGATTCTTTTTGATATAGTATCATTTAAATATGTATATGATATTATTTTGATATTAAATATATAAATTATTTTTATTAATTTTAGAGTTATGATATTATTATAGTATTAATATTACAAAGGTTAGATAATGAAAGAAGTACTGAAAAAATTACATAATGAAATAAATGAAATAGCACCTAGTGCACGATTGATGACTGTAAGTAAAACTTATTCGTATGATGCAATAGAACATGCCTATGAATTAGGAGAGAGATTGTTTGGTGAAAATAGAGTTCAAGAAGTTGAATCTAAGTTTCCTAAAAAAGAAGATCGTCCAGGGGATATGGAACTTCATTTGATAGGTCACCTGCAATCAAACAAGGTTAAGAAGGCTGTAGCTTTGGTTGATTCAATTGATAGTGTTGATTCCATGAAGATTTTGAAAGCAATTGATAAAAGAGCTGGTGAAATAGGAGAGTTGATGCATGTCCTTCTTGAATTTAATACCAGTGGTGATGAGAATAAAAGTGGATTTGAATCATCTGATGATATAAAAGAAGCATTAAATGAATCAAAGAATTTAGATAATATTAAAGTTGATGGATTGATGACGATTGGACCTCTTGGAGGAAGAGAAGATGAGGTAAAAGATGCCTTTTCTTTGTTGGTTGAAATTAAGAAAAAACTTGAAAATGAATGTGAAGTAGTTCTAACAGAGCTTAGCATGGGAATGAGTGGTGATTATAAAATTGCTCTTGAAAATGGATCTACAATGATTCGTGTAGGTACAATGATTTTTGGGGCAAGGGATTATAGTAAAAAAAAATAAGGATTGATGTATGAAAAAGAAGGCCATGATTTTGATTGGGGTTATGATGTTTTTTATGATAACCCCACTTTTCAGTGATACAAGCATAAAATTGCCAGATTATGAACCATATGGAGTGAATGAATTTCCAGATTGGAGCATGAAACTTAGACGTGGTGAGTGTTTGTTTTTTGGATCTCTTGCTGTTACAATGCCTTTAGCTGTTATAGGATATAATTTAGCAGAAGGTAATTTGTTTGATGGACCAACGGATCCAACAACTGAAATTTTATATCAACTATCAATAGCGGCAACCTTTTCACTTGGAATAGCCTTAACAGATTACATACTTGGAGAAATACAATAAATAATGGGAATTAGAGAAATAAAAAATACACTCGTTGTAGAAGATTTAGAAAAAAGAGTACGAGTTGATGCTTATATAGCATCAAATATAGAGGAACTTAGTAGAACTCAAATAGGATCTAAGGAAGCCATAATTTTGGTAAATGGTCGTAAGGTAAAAAATAGCTCGAAAGTAGAAAATGGTAATACAATTGAATTTACCTACCTTTTAAAGGAATTTACTTCCTTGATTCCTTTCGATAGCCCGCTTGCTGTTATATATGAGGATAATGACATACTTGTTTTAAATAAAGATCAGGGACTTATGGTTCATCCTGGTGCTGGAAACTTTGATGAAACTCTTGTAAATGTCTTGGTCAATTATCTAGGAGATGGTTATCCTGAGGCATTCAATGAGGATGTAAAAGAGAAAGAAAAAGAGGATGAAGAAGATGACGACAATGAGGGAGACGAAGAGCCGGAAGCAGGAATTGAAACCTTTGCTCTTGATCCAAAGCGTCCTGGTATTGTTCATCGTCTTGATAAAGATACAAGTGGTACAATGGTTGTTGCACTTAATAAAGATAGCTATTACAACCTGGTTGAGCAGTTTAAAGAGCGCACAACTCGTAAGTCCTACATTGCAATTGTAAAAGGTCATTTTACAAAACGTCGTGGTCGCATCCTCAATAATCTTAAAAGAGATCCGAAGGATAGAAAGAAGTTTACTGTATGTGATGATACAGAAGGAAAGAATGCAGAGACATCCTTTGTTGTATTAAAACAATATGAAGGATTTGCACTTTTAAGAGTTAACATTCATACAGGAAGAACTCATCAAATAAGAGTACATCTTGCAGCAATAAATCATCCTGTATTAGGAGATCCTATTTATAGCAATACTTCCAAAAAATTTCCGGATGCTACATTGATGCTTCATGCAATTAAACTTGATTTTGAACACCCTGTTACTGGAAAGACCATGATGTTTAGCTCACCAATGCCACAGAGGTTCAAGGATATTTTAAAAAGCCTACCTTCCTTTGAATTGGAAAAGGGCTTTGAAGATAAATATTATGAATCAGCAACTAAGATGAATAATCATAAAAAATAGATTAGAATCTATTAGCTCTTTCTGTCTTAATTTGCCCCTTCATCCAAGGAGAGGCAATTTCATCATTTAGATCTCTATTAAATGCTTTCTCACAGAGAATTGTAGTTGGAGCTCCGTGTCCTGGAAATACCAAAAGGTTATCATCTAGGCACATGAGCTTCTGCTTGATGGAGTTCATTAGAAGAGATCTCTCCATGTAGCCGGGTGTTGAACCAATCTTACTAGCTAGAAGGGTATCACCGGTGAAGATTGCATGATCTATCTTCCAAACAATTGAATCAATGCAGTGACCTGGAAGGTGAATGGCTTCAACTTCTATTCCATTGCAGTCAAACTTCAATTTAAGTTCAGTAAATTTTTCTTTGTTATACATCCTATCTTCAAGTGCTATTACTGGAAAATCATACACAGATGAAGCAAAGGCAAATATTGTTGGATTGTATATCTTTAACAATGTTTTAACACCTTTTGAATGAGATTCATGGCGATGAGTTAAAAGAACTGTTTTGAGATTAAATTTATGAGATTCAATTAAAGTGATTAAATCATTATCAACTAGGCCTGGATCAATTAAAATGGCATCTGAGCCATCTTTCTTTCCCACCAAATATGTATTGCAAAATCCTACTGTTGAAAAATGTTGATATATTCTCATGATATGCTGTCCTCAAAGTTGGAGTACTTAAAGTTAACTCTTCGTCTCTCAGTATTTTTGAAATCTGCTTTCTTTAGGTTGCAATCTTCAAAGCTTGTATCTCTAAGACATGAAAAAGCAAACGTAGTGTAATATAAATCACTGGTGCTAAAATCTACATACCAGGAATCAATTCCAGAAAAATTATTGTGAATCAATAAGGAATCATGGAAGGTCGTAGTTAATATTTTACTTCCTGAAAATACTGAATAGCGTATATCTGATTCTTCAAATTTACAATTATTGAAAAGACAAAAATCAAAGAAACAAGTTCTTATCTTCGTCTTTGAGAAATCCATATTTCTAAATGTGCACCAAGAAAAGTTGGAACTGCTGAAGGTTTTGCCTGCAACAGATAATCCTTCGAATTCACCATGTGAAAAGGATATATCTTTTATTTCTTTATCTTCTTTTATTTTTCTATACATCTCTCTAAGTAATTCGGACTTATTTGGAGAGTGCACATAACAATATTCTGAGTCCAAGCAGACAAATGAATTACAATTGTCTTTTTTGCAGGTTTTAAAACTAAACATAAAATTAGAATATCAGATACAGGTGTGTTGTCAAGTGTTTTTGTTTATTATTAAGAGTCCCCGTGTTATTTAGATGGATAATTAACCAAAAGTTATTATATAAAAACTATAGAATATTAAAAAGAGTTTTATTTGTAGGCAAGAAACCAGCTAGGAGTTATTTTTCTCAAGAAAATATTATTAGCATTAATAATATTGCAATCAAACTATATAGGTCAAAAAATCTAAATCCTTATACTGAAATAAAAATAAATATCTTAATATCACCATGTGCTATGGGTTATTTATGTAGAAAAATTTGTTGTAAGTAGCCCAATTTTATCAAGCTCCTTTTATTTTAAAACTTTAAAATCTAGTCAAAAGAGTCTAATAAAGTAACTATGGCAATGTTTAGATACTAATTTATTCTTTTTTTTCAATAAAAAGTTTTTACTTGCTTGCTTACTATTATACTATTTTCTATTATGTAGCAATGATAGGAACAATTTTAAGAGGTATAAATAATATTTATACAGTAAGTGACGGCACTGATACTTATATGTGCAGAATTAAGGGTAAACTTTTGTCATCTGTAAGCGGTGAATATAATCCATTGGCAGTTGGTGATGAAGTAGAGTTTACTCCAACTTCTAACAAGGAAGGATTGATTACCGAGCGCATAGAAAGAAAGAACTGCTTTCAAAGATGGAATCTCAAAGGACAATGCAATCAAACTGTTGTTGCCAACATGGATTTAATGGTATGTGTTGCATCCTGCAACAATCCACCATTTAGACCACGTTTTATTGATAGAGTAATTACATGCTGTAGTCATGTACCTCTTTTGATTGTTTTGAATAAATCTGATTTAGGCTTGAAAGATAGAGAGCAAAAAAGATTTGAATTATTTGAAACACTTGGTTATCAAACAATTAGAGTTAGTGCTAAAACATCTGAAGGTGTTGATGAATTAATAAAAATTATTAAGAACAAAAGAGTTGCCTTTGTTGGACAAAGTGGTGTTGGTAAATCAACATTAATAAACGGCATGCTTGGAACAGATCAAAGAACCAATGAAATTAGCAGTAAATATAATAGAGGTCGTCATACAACAAACTTCTCTCAATTATTAACAAAAGGTGATGTTACAATTGTTGATACTCCAGGGGTTAGAGAAATCATGATTCCTCATAGATCTAAAGTTGAAATTGCAGAATCATTTCCTGAATTTGTTGAAAATAGAGATAAGTGTTCATTTGATGGTTGTACCCACACAGATGAACCTGATTGTGAGATAAAAAGATTGGTAGAATCTGGAAAAATAGATAGTGACAGATATGAGAGCTATTTAAGAATGATTGATTCTTTGCAGCTTCAAATTCCATTTTGGAAAGGTAGCACTGGTTCTACCAGCAAGTCACGATACAAGATACCAACCAAAAAGAAAAAATACTAATAGAGATATAATGAAAACAAATGATAAAACGCTACAGGATCTTGGTTTTAACCAAGTTCTTGATAGCATTAAAAAAAATGCCCTAAGTGAAGCAGGTGTAGCAAGACTCGATAATAAAAAATTTATAAATGATGTAGATATTCTTAAGTCAATGCAGAGTCGCATTGATGCTATAAAAACATTAATAGAAAATCCCAGAGTAAATAATCCACAATCTTTTGTTGATTTAAAATCAGTTTTTAGCGGTCTAAAAACAACCTATCAAAGTCTTGATGGAATTGATCTGCTAAATGCTGCATCCTATATAGAAAGTGCCAAATATTTTTGTCGCTTCTTTCACTCTCCTATCTTTGACAATCATTCAAATGCTATGATTAGGGATTTGGTTGGCGTTAATATAGATGATGATCTTCTTAAGTTTCAAGATGAGGTTTACTATGCTTTAGATTCTACAGGTAAGATAAAAGAGTCTCATCCTGCAATTAAAAGACTTGTTGAGCAAGTTGAAAATGCAAGAAATTCAAGAACTTCCTTTTCCAGAAATTACATTAGAAGTCATAAGGAATCTCTTCAAAATGATGTTGAAACAGTTCGTGATGATAGAATAGTTGTTGCAGTAAAAGCCGATAGTAAGTCCAATGTAAAGGGTTTTGTTCATAGTTCAAGTGCTTCAGGTAATACCATCTTTATGGAGCCTTATCAACTTATTGAATTGAATAACTCAGTAATACTTGCACAGCAACAAATTCTCATAGAGATGGCTAAGATATATGCAGATTTAACAAAAAGCTTAAGAAGTGTAGAGGATAAACTTAGATCATTAAGCTCTCTAGTAATAAAAGCTGATGTGCTTTATGCCCTTTCTTCTTGGGCAGCAAAAAATAACTGTAGCAAAACAAACCTTGAAAAAGATTCTGTTAAATTGCTAATGGCAATTCATCCTTTGCTAGGATCAAAGGCTGTACCAATTACATTTGAAATCGAAAAGGATGTAAAAGCTGTTGTCCTCTCCGGTCCAAATGCAGGTGGTAAGACAGTTACGATTAAAACTGTTGGATTGTTTGCTTTAATAAATCAATTATGTGGATTTATCCCATGTGATGAGGGATCCTATCTTCCAATCTTTGATAAAGTTTATACTGACATTGGTGATGAGCAGAGCATTGAAGAAGAACTTTCAACCTTCAGTGGTCATATGAACACCTTAGCCAATATATTAAAAAATACCACAGATAGATCTTTGATTATCCTTGATGAATTAGGTTCAGCAACAGATCCAACTGAAGGTGGTGCAATTGCCTGCAGTGTAGTTGATTATTTAAAAGGCAGATCAAAGCTTGCTTTGATTACCTCTCACCAAGCCTCATTGAAATTGAAAGCCTACGGAGAGGAAAAACTTCTCAATGCATCAATGGAATTTAATGAAGCTTCTCACATGCCAACCTTCCGTGTTGTAACAGGACTTCCAGGGGATTCTCATGCACTTGATACTGCAGAAAGAATGAATCTTCCAAAAGAAGTTATAAGTAAAGCCAGAGAATATCTAGGTTCTGATTCTCTTCAAATGAGTGAAATTATAAAATCTCTTGAAAGAAAGAGAGAGGAAGCCCGTCTAAGGCTTGAAGAAATAGAAAGGATGGAAACTCATCTACGACTTGATAAGAGGAAAGCTGAACTGTATGAGCTTAAGTTGAAGCAACAGGAATTCTTATTGAAGAAAAATCAAAGTACTGATTTATCACGATTCGTAGATCAAACTAGATCAGAGCTAGAAAAGCTTGTTGCAGACTTGGTTACAGGAGAGCTTACTAAAGAGAAGAAGAAGAGTGTAAAGAACTTCATTGATTCTGTTGGTAAAACAGAAGCTAAGCTTATTAGCAATATAAAAATGGAAGAGGAAGCAATTGCCGGCAAGGACAAAAGAACCTTTGTTTTGAAAGAGGGACTTGAAGTGCTTTGTGGAACAAATAAAAGAGAAGGTGTTGTTTTAAAACAGGATGGCAGGAATAGGTGGAAGGTCCAAGTGGGATCCATGAAAATTACATTTAAGGAAAAGGATCTTTTCCCTTCTGAGAATGTAAAGAAAATTACTCCTACCAAGGTTGCTGTAAGCTTTCATAGTGAAACGCCCAGACCTAAAATGGTAATTGATGTTAGAGGCTGTACCTTAGAAGAATCCCTTATCATTGTAAGAGATCAAGTTGAAGCGTGTGTTGTTCATGACCTTAATAGTTTCTCAATCATTCATGGATTTGGGGATGGTATTTTGCAGCAGGGTATTCAAAAATATCTTAAAGACGAAAATGTTGTAACTGACTTTTATTTTGCAAAGCCAAATGATGGTGGAATGGGAAAGACGTATGTAGCCCTTTAACTATCCTTAATAATTACGGGTAGGAATTATTCTGTTCATCATTATCCTAGAGCATAATTTATATATAAATATTATAACCCTTGATTTCTGATTGCAATTAAAGCTTTTGAATTCAAGGGCTTTCTTTTTTCTTGAACTATAAATAATTATTTGAATTAATAAATTAATAATTGCAGATTTAAAAACTTTATCTATATTTTCTTTTTAACTTAAGCTTCACTTAAGGTTCATGGTTTATTCTACATTTGTGGTAAGGAAAAACATTAAACAATGAATTACTTACACTTGCAAATTATTGCAAAATTAAAAAAACATGGAGAATATTAAGATGAAAAAAGTATTAGCAACATTATTAATAGCAACAGTTAGTTTAACAACACTGTTGGCAAATGGTATTTCAGAAGGAACACTAAGAGATGGAACAATAGCACCAACTGTAGAAATTGCTGCAGGCGATGAATCTTTAGACGTAAATGAAGAATCAGTTGTAAACGAAACTACAACATATGCAAATGGTAGAGGAGCTCAATCACCAAGATCAAATGTAGGTAATAGAGTAAACCAAAGTCAAAGCACAAGCAGACAACAAGGTAATAATAGTTCTAATCTTCAACGACACAATCCTGGCGAAATGGTTTCACGCGGTAACAGCGTTGCATCTTCCAATCAAGCCAATGAGAATATGAGAAATTCTACAGGAAGAGTTGAAAATAACTACCAACGTATGAATCAAGAAGATTGTCTTGTAGATGATTGCAGTCAAGTTGAAAACAGATTCAACAATCAAAATCTTGAGGGTAGAAGCGCTAGAGTTTCTAATAAGAATCAACAACAGATGAATGCACAAGGCAATGTTGGAAATAAGAGTTCTCGAAACACAAATGCCTCAGTTAATAATCAGGGCACGAGATCTTCTAATCAATTAAATCAAGGTGTAAGGAGAGCAAATGACTCTGATGATATGGCACGAGCTGGAAGTCAATCACAAAGATTTGATGATTGTACTAATTTAGATGGTACAACTCCTAGAGAATCTCCTAGATATCAAATCAACGAACAAGATATAGATGATTAATCAGAATTAAACCAAACAGAAGTTTTGTAAATAAAGTTTAATCAACATTATAATAAACACCATCTGATGTAGTAAAGACAAACAAAGAAAATATTAATTTAAATATTTCTGTCTGCTACATCAGATTTATTTATTATGAATAAAATTAATTTGATGGATTAAGAAAAGTAGTATAAAGTGTATTATAGGGAGATTATTATATGAAATTACTTCTTGCAGAAGATGAAAGAGAATTATCTAAAGCTCTTTGTCGAGTTTTAAGTAAAAACGGCTATCTAGTAGATGCGGTGTACAATGGCCAAGAAGCATTGGATTATTTACAATCTCCAACCTATGATGCACTAATTCTTGATATCATGATGCCAGTAAAAGATGGCCTTGAAGTATTAAAGGAATTAAGAGTTCAAAATAATAAAATTCCTGTCTTGCTGCTTACAGCTAAATCTTCTTTAGATGATAAAGTCCAAGGATTGGATTTAGGAGCAGATGATTATCTAACAAAACCTTTTGCTACTGAAGAACTTATTGCACGAATTAGAGCTGTAACAAGACGTAAATCAGAAGATCAAGTTACAAATAATTTAACATATAAAGACCTAATACTTGATAGGACATCCTTTGAACTAATTGGAAAAGCAGGTAAGGTGACTCTAAGAAATCATGAATTTCAAATAATTGAAACATTAATTACCAATAAAGATATGTATTTTTCAATTGATAGATTATTTGAAAAGATCTGGGGTTATGATAGTGATACTGAAGCAGCTGTTGTCTGGGTAGATATTTCAAATATTAGAAAGAAACTTAAAAAATGTGGCTCCAATGTAACAATCAAAGGTAAAAGAAATCTGGGTTATCGTTTGGAGGAGAGTAAATGATTGAACTTATAAAAAAACGTTTCATTAAAGTTTCAATGCTTTCTTCTGGAATTATATTATTTGTTATTTTATCACTAATAAATATTCTTAATTATTATAACACTGTAAATAGAATGGATATAATGTTGTCGTCTCAAAATATAGTATTTGATGAAAATTATATGAATGGTTCAAATAAAGGCAATCAATCTGCAATTCAAAAGAAGATGTTTATGGGAAATCAAAGAAGCAAAGTTTTTTATGTAGAAATTGATAACAACGGCAATCTTCTAAAATACAATCTGGATAATTTCTCTTTTATTGGTGTTGATGAAGTAGTTGAATTAGGTTCTGAAGCATTAGATAAAGTAAGAGATAAGGGTTTTATTGATGACTTTAGGTATTTAGTTAGAAAAAATGCAGATAGTTATCAGATTGCTTTTATTGACGGCCAGTCTGATTTATACACATTGCAATATAATTTAGTATTCTCTTTAATTGTTTATTTTGTAGGTATGATTGGAATATTTTTTCTTGTTAAGGCTTTAACAAAACCTGCTGTTAAACCAATAGTAGAAAGTTATAATAAACAAAAACGGTTTATGACTGATATAATGCACGAAATCAAAACACCTCTTGCAATTATTGAAACTGATACCGAAGTTGTTGAAATTGACCATGGTAAAAGTGAATGGACAAAAAGTATTAGAAAGCAAATACATTATCTAAAAGATTTACTTGAGGAGCTTGTAACCCTTTTAAAGCTGGATGAACATACCACAGATTTAATAAAAAATAAGGTAGATCTTTCAGAAATATTGGAGGATGCATTAACTGGCTTTGAACCTATATTTAATAAAAAAGGTATAACAATGGATGTTGATTGTGATGGATCTATTGAAATTCAAACAAATGAAGATTCAATTGAAAGATTGGTCTCCATCCTTTTAGAAAATGCTCTAAAATATACTTCTGGTGATAATAAGGTTTCAATTAGATTAAAGAAACAAAATAAAAAAATAATATTTGAAGTAGAAAATAGCATAGATTCAATAGTACCAGGTGACCATGTTGAATATTTTAATCGTTTTTATAGAGGTGATTCTAGTAGAAACAGCAATTCTGGTGGTCATGGTATTGGGCTTTCTATTGCAAAGGAAATTGTAGCTCAAAACAAAGGTACAATTACAGCATTCAGCAATAATAATCATTCATTTACGATCTCTATTATAATTTAAAAATATATTTATAAGATTTATCAAATCACATAAATTATTATAAAAGGCATATCCTATGGTAAAATAGTCCATAAAAATAGGAATTTGCATGAAAAACATACAAATGATAAGGTGTTTTTTAGTATTTACTGAACATTGATTCTCTTTTATAGTAATTTACTACCCATCTAGTAGGAAAAGAAAAAAAGTTAGGGAATAATATGGATAAAAAGAAACAAGGATTTGCATTAATAATTCTGAGTTAGATTGCATTTATTGCAAACGGGGATAACTATGCATCAGCCGCATTGACAAGCAACATAGCAGGTGATTTAGGCTTTTCGATTATTACTGCTTCCCTTTCTGTTATATCTTACATGCTGGGATTTGGATTGTTTGTCCTGATGTTTGGACCTTTAGGAGATAAATATGGAAAGGTAAAAATTATTAACATTGCAGCTCTTGGTACTTCCTTATTTAGCATGCTTGTAGCTACCGCATTTAACCTATCATCCCTTGTTGCCTTTGGAGCGATAAATGGTATTTTTGGTTCAGGAATATTTCCTGTAACAATTGCTTTTATAATGAGCGTGGGGTTCTTTGGCACTGCAATGGCAACAGTTATTGGTGGAACAATTTTTTATTTTGCATCCTGAAGAATGGTATTTCTTATTTATGGAGTAGGTGAGTTTGTTCTTGCTCTTATAATGTTTAAAACACTTGAAAGAGATAAACTTGAATTGGTTAAATCTTATACCACTGCAATAAAAAATAGAAGAGTCATGATGTTTGTTGTAATATTATTATTTGTTGGAGCAGCTATTCTTGGATCATTTACATACACAAGAATTGCAGTAAAGTAAAAGACAGGTTTGAATATATTTATTACAGAAATTGTATTGGCATCATTTGGTATTGCAGCAGAGTTTGGTGGAAGACTTGCACCTAAAGTTAAAGCAATGCTTGGAAATAGTTACTTGATTGTATCTGGTGGAATTGGATTTATTGGATTGAATTTATTCGCATTTAGTTCCTCCTTAACCTTTAATTATATTGGCATTATTTTTGTTTGGTCTTTCCTTTATTTTTATGCAATCAACATTGGTTACCACTGCACAATCAATGCTTGCTCAAATGAAAGGTACAGCAATGTCCATGACTATTTATTGGTGCGGTAATTGGAATAGCCATCAATGCAAATTTAATGGAAGTTACTGGCGTAAATAAAATCTTTAATATAGCATCAGCCATGCTCTTGCTTGTTGGAATTCTTTCCTACGTTTTGATAATAAATTTTGAAAAGAGAGATTATCACCTACTTAAAAAAATAATACGCTTAAAGAAATAAATGACTAAATGAATAGAAAGCATGGTTTTACTTAACTTTAGTTAAGTAAAGCTCAATGCTTTCATGCATCATTGGGATAACTTAAAATAAAATAACAAATATTTTATCATTTTTATTTAGGAACTTTCTTTGTTTACGTGGTAGAATTGCATAAAAAAAACAATAATCGAAGAGTCACAATAAAAAACCCTTGATTGTTAATTGTTTATTATATGATGATAAAAAGTAAATCTTGAGCTGAGATGAATTAGCATATAGACTAGTTATATGAATAAAACACTGAAAAAAAACAAACTAAAGATATTTTTAATCTTTGATTTTGTAATGGTACTTGTCTTTGTCTTGTTATTTAATAAAGATACTATGCCTGATAAGCTGCATGAAGTAGCTGGATTTGTGATGTTGGGTATGGCCACTCTTCATCTTGTTTTGCATCCATCTTATATTGTAAAGATGACCAAATTAGCTTTTTCAAAGGATAGTAAACTTTCTAAGAAAGCAAGATTTTCTTATATAATAAATTTTCTTCTTTTCATAATTTTGATATTGATGATTGTATCGAGTATTTCAATTTCAAAAGAAGTTTTTAACAATAGTGGAACCTCTTTTATGAAGAATTTTCATAAAACACTAGCTGCTTTGATGATTTTAATAGTTGGTATTCATTTAGGACTTCATCATAAGATGATTGCATCAAAATTGAAGTTCAATAAAATATTTGCAAACGTACTTATTTTAGCTTCCTTGATATTTGGTGTTTACGGTCTTGCAACAACAAATTATACACAGTATCTAACAGCTTTTGCTTCCTCCTCAGAGAAACACGTTTCTGAACAAGAATTAGAAGAGAGTAACGACGATTTGAAAAATATTAAAATGTCTGGAAACCTTCTTTCAAAATTAGATTTTCCTTCTGTTGGTTTTACAATTTTATCCTATGGTTCAATTGTGTTTGTTTTCTCCTTTGCAACTCATTTAGTTGAGGATGAATTAAAGCGAAAAAGAAAAGATAAAGATAGTAATAAGGCTGCTAAGAATATATTATAAATAAATAAATTAATTTGATTATTGAATACTGCACTTGTAAAAAGGTGTGGTATTTCTATTTAATGCCGACTAAATATTTAAAGATGCTAGTTTGGTGTATTTGTTAATAATTAAATTGGCTCAATTACTTTTTTTGTGTGATTAGAATTTAAAAAGATTCAAAAAAAGGGTATCCCATATACTGTTGTAGTTACTAAACAAAACAAAATAAGGACACCCTATATGAATTATAACAAAATACCACAGGATTGGTAGGTTTTAACAATCAAACTACAGAAATAGTAAAAACAGTATCTGGCAAAGAGATGTACCTCCTCCACGGAGTGCTTAATAAGGATAAAGAACCTTGCACTTGCTCCAATTGCAACCGTAGAATGCATATACATAACAAATATGAGGTTAATCTTAGATATCTGAGTTTTGGAAGTCGGCTGAGTAATCTTAGATTTTCTAAGGATAGGTATATTTGTCCACTTTGTGGGTATACACAGATGCAGAGTGTGCCTTTTCAGGCACAATAGCACAAGAGCATCGAATCACCTGTGAGCTATACCAGTACACTAGAGAGCTTTTGGCTTATGGACATATGCTCAAGGATGTTGCAAGACTTACAGGCCATATTCTTTGGCTAGCGCATGGAAAGAAGAAAGCTACAGTCTATTCCT
>CAYWGU010000039.1:0-23542 GCA_964457975.1 uncultured Spirochaetaceae bacterium
AGTTTAAAAAATCATCCTCAACCACTGTTGCAGGAGTTATTATTTGAACTACCTCTCTCTTTGCCAACTTAGTTTTATCTGTTGGAAGTTCTGTTTGCTCACATATTGCAATCTTCTTTCCTTCCTCTAGAAGTCTTTTTATGTATACGGTTGATGCATGGTATGGAATACCACACATTGGTTGATTACCTCTATGAGTTAAGGTTAGATTCAATAACCGTGAAATCTCAATTGCATCATCATCAAACATTTCATAAAAATCTCCAAGCCGAAAAAACAAAACTTTATCTTGGTGTTGAACTTTTATTGAATTATATTGAACCATCATTGGTGTTAGTACTTCTTTTGCCATGCGTTTAGTATATCAAAAAGATAATAAAATATAAAGAAAAAGAAATAAGAAATCCTCTGATATTTCTATCAAAGGATTCCAAATTTATATATTTTTATTTATTTATTAAAATAAGCTTGTTGAAATTGATAATACCAAATTCACACCATTCCAAAAGCCAGTACCATCTTCTGAAAAATCAAAAAGAGATGAACCATCATTAAATTTAAATCCGGCATCATTGCTGTTAAGAATTGTTGCATCCTTTACAAGATACAAGCCTAGAGGAAAACCAGGTATTTTTATTTTTAACCCAGTACCAGCTGCAAAATACCAATCCATTACAAAGGCATTATCCCAAAGGTTTTCACCAGAAATACCAGTTGCACTTATGAAGGTATCCCATGCTACAAGATTATCAACAATTGAGTACTCGATTGATACTTTATTATCAAAAAGGACTGTTTGGTTTTGTACTGAATCATGACCAAGTGCTATTGTGGTACCATCAATATATAACATCTCAGAAGCTGTTGCTCCATCGTCTGCATTTGCCCATGCCCAAGAGCCTGAGGAATCTTTAGAAAACTGAGGAAGCATCATGCTAAAGTTAGTTGAAAAAGATCCAATAATTTTTTTTGTATTGTCCTCAGTGCCCCATTCATATATAGGTCTATATGCAGCAAATGATGTCGATGATTTTATATAATTTGAAAGACCAAGTAAGGCACCACCAGCATAGGTTATATTTTGGGCAACATAATAACCCTTTGTGGTGTTGCTTACAAGATCACGTCCATCCCAAGCCAACCCTAATGAGTATTTATTTGAAAAACACCAAGTCTTGCCATATTGATATAGTAAATAATCAAAGGGTAAATCATTATCTTTAAAGTCTGCTTTATTTATACTTATATTAAGTCCTGTTGAAATTGTAAGATTTCCTGGCTCAAATTTAAAGGTATAACCTGTATCATAGCCCGCAGCAAAGGTTGTAATTCCATAGCTCATTAGATCACTATCATCTGGCTTAGCTTCATTTGCTTCTTTGTATGCAGCATATGAGCTATAGCCTTTAGGATAAGCCTGTTCACCTTTATTCTTGTAAAAACCACCCTCACCTAATGCAAGTACATCATCAACACTCTTATGTTGTGCCGATAAAGAGAATGTATTTGACCATGGAATATCTCCAAAGTATTCATCAGTAAAGGAAAGACTTCCTTTCTGTGTGGTTGGTGATAATGTTGTTGAAAACGAAAGATCATTTCCTGTTCCCCATATATTTCTTTCTGTTAAGGTGAACAATGCAGAAATAGGGAATTCATCCTTGCTGGAACCACCAAAAGTTGCTCCAAACTGAATATCTCGTTGTCCACTTTGAACAAGATCAATTTGAATATTGCATTCACCTTCATCTAAAGGAATCACTTGAAAGTTCAAGTCAGTTACAAGTTGAGTATTTTGAATATTTTGGAATGATTTTTGAATCGCTGACTTGCTGAAGTAATCACCAGCCCTGAGGGTTAGCTCTCTTTTAAAAACTTCAGGATTTGTAGAATCAAGACCTGTAAAGATAATATCGACTACCTTAACTCTAACACCCTCAGTTATCTGCAAATTAAGTGATATAATATTATTTTCCATATCTACTTCTTGCTTTGGAACAAATGAGAAGTTAATATATCCCATATTGTAGTATAAATCAGAAATTTTCATTATTGAATTCTGCCAACTTGTACTATCAAATATATCACCTTCTTTTAGTGTTATTTGGTCCATTATTTCTTGTGTGCTAAAAACTGTATTTCCAGTCACATTCAATTTTCCGAAACTCCAAATTTTTCCTTCTTCGATCTGGTAAACAAGCTTTACTCTTTGTTTTGTTTCTTCTTCAGAAATTACTTCTGTTGTAGGACCTGTTATTTGATTTTGAATATATCCATTTTCATTGTAGTAACTATTCAATCCATTAATATCTTTTGCTACATTAGGAGCTGAAAAATACCCATTTGTAAAAAATGATTTAATCTTTGAGGTTATTTGTTTTTTAAGAACATCAGAACTGAATGATTCATTACCTTCAAAACCAATTTCTGTAACAATTACCTGCTTGCCTTCTTTTATTTTAAAATCAATTGCAACTGTATTATTATCTGAATTTTCCACCAAGGTAGGTGCAACCATTGCAGCTGAATAACCCTTGGATTCATATATACTTTGAATCTTTTCTTTTGCAAGAGACATTTCAGTACCGTTATAGAAGGATTTTAGCTTCAAATCACTTTCATTTAAGAGGTCATTATCACTTATTTTATTGTTACCTGAAAATGTTATTTTATTTAATAATTGCTTTTCAAAGAAATTAAAGCTTAAAAGAATTGTATTTTTATCTTCTGTAACTTTAGTCGCCTCAGAATAAAAATAGGAAACACCTTCAACTGCATATAGCTGTGATTGTATTTCATTGAATAAATCATCACTGTAGGATTTACCTCTATACTGAAACAGTATGTTGTCAATTGCACTTTCATTAATATTCTGCAATCCATTAGCTTGCAAATCTGATATTTTCAGACCATTATACCATGAAGCATCTTCTGCAAATGCTCCAACTGTTATAAAAAGTGTTAAAAGCATTACAGCAATTATTTTCTTCTTCATAAAGACTCCCTCATATTCTACATAAATTAATTATTTAACGTAATTTAAAAGTTTTAGTTATACTTAGACCGATAGTATCTAAAATATCTATAATTGACAACTGTGTTGGTTTTGTAAAAAGCGAAAATTTTGCAAGTGGTGTATCAATATCATAGGATACCGACAAATCAAGAGAAAGGTCTGATGCAAGAAAACTTGATGAACCTGATGATGAATCTGCTAATAAGTTGATGATCAATTGAAAATAGGAAGTGTCTGAAATATACTTTCCCATGTAGATTGAAGTATTGTTCAAATACTTTGCAAGAGGAGAGTAATTTTCAACACTTGAATCTATGTTTATGGTATCCAATAAAAGATTCTCAACGATGTTTGAACTTAATGAAAAAATATCCAAATTCAGTGTCTTTGCAATGGTCTGATTGAGCGAGCCGATACCACCAGAATTTATGTATCCAAGAGACGAAAAAATACTCGTTGCAGCAGTTGCCAAACCACTTACTTTTATATCAGCAGATGATTGGGAACCTGTTAAACTTTCACCTAAAATTGATATAATTTCATTCTGTGTTTTAGCAGGAAAAGCAGAGAATACTGGATTAATTTTATTAAGAGAAGAGTTGTTTAGAGTTAATATAATATCGACAGAATTACCATCTGCATCAAATTCCTTAAGTGTTGCATTAAGCGATAGTAGAATATCAAGTTTATTTGTTAAACTATTCTTGTTTAGCTTTATTTGCCCGTTGTTAATAAAGAAGTTCTTTTGGAAATAGAAGATTTCCCCCTGTGCAATTGAGAGGGTTCCTTGTGCATAATTTTCATCAAGCTTTTTATCAACATAAAAATTAACTTTTTGACCTTTTTCTAGAGTTGCATTTAAAACTGGATTATCAAGAGATGGATAATTAATTGAAACATTATTTTCAGTTTCAATATCTATATCCGCTGTAAACTTATTTGAAGTTCCAACCCAAGAAGGAAGAGGCTCTAGTTCTCCCTTTATCTCAGCATCTTTTACAATTAAATGCCCAGTAATGAAATTCCAGTGATCCTTTAGAGCATATTTAATTGTATCCCTAGCATATCCTTCAGTCCAAATATTTGAACCAACCAACGGAAAAAGTCCTTTTACATAATCATCTATTATCACTTCAATGGAGAACTCTAATGGTAAAGATTTAACAATACCAAGACTTAAATTTGCTTTTGCATGAGAGGTTTTATTGTCCTCACTGTTATATACCACTACATCAATATCATTAGCATAAAGCTGATTACCAAATGCTATCAATTTTGTATTATATGTTGATGCTTCTTGATCACCTATCCACATTAACTTAGCTTTAGCTTTGTCCAAAAAGAGGGTTCCATAAAATTTAGGATTATTTATTGCATCTGTTATTTGAAGGTTCCCTGTAATTGTTCCATCATAAAATTTCATGTTATTCAAATATAACAATCTACTTAAAAGATTCATTGGTAAATAAACTTGATTTAACATCAAATCTACACGATTATTGGAATAATCTATTTCTGCATTCATTCCGATACCAAATTCTTTATCAATAATAATATTTGCCTTTTTTTCTTTTAAATCTACAGTACCATTTAAGTTTTTACCATCAATTTTTATTACCTCGTTTTGAAGTATAAAATCATTATCAATCGAGGTGAATTTTAACTCATCAAGCTTTGTATCTTTCCAGAACTTTTCAAACTCTACAGTATCTTTCAATGCTTGAATATTATTAAGTTTTAAAGAGCCATAAAGTCCATCTAATAGATTAAAATCTATCTTATTTTCAGTAATGATTTCACGGCCTTTATTAAAGGTTGCTTTTAAATCTATTTTATTTTCTTCATCAACCAGTTCTATTTTATACAAGTTAATTGCATGGTTCCATAACGTTTCAAAATTAAGGTTTAATGCCAAATCTGCACTTGATAATTGGTTTGTGTTTTTTGAGTGTTTTAGATATAAAAGTGTTGATTCAAGGGCAAATTCTTTATCAATTGAGCTAAAGCTAAGGTTTGCATCACTTACATTTATATCACCTGTTTTTACATTTAAAGAGGATAATTTGTAGTCAGTTCCTTCAACTTCTATATTTGATTCAAAGGAAAAATTCGATGCAGATACAACACTGTTGATTGTATTGGTTACATTTCCAGGTTCAAGGGACGATACATCAATGAAGGGTAGAAGAGATAATGTTCTAAATAAGAAATTACTTGCAACTCTGTTACTTTCTTTTACTGCAACCACCTCAGTTTCAGTTTTCATTGTACGATCAAATAAATTCACACTGCCATTAAAGTTATTTATGCCTTTACCATCTCCATTACCAATCAATCGTAAATTAAATATTAAATCATCATCTAGCTGAAGAATCGGAGCAAAGTTTACATTTTTGACATCAATAAAAACATGATTTTTATAGCCTTTTGTCGATGCCACAACATCAATATTCTGATTACGTCCATCCCCTAAACTCATGTTAAGAGAGTATGGAGTAAATCTCATATCAGAGAGTTTCACACCTTTTTTTAAAAAGAAAGAACCATCATATTCATTTATTTCACTTAAATTTGTTGAATTGTTTTGATAAAAAATATTTTCAAATTTTACTTCATTCCTACCTATTGAGGTATCAAAACCAAATAGGATCTTATCCTTGTTATATTTTAAAAGGAAATCGGTAGCTGTAAATTTCCAATCATCAACATCTTGAAAATCAAATGTAAAAGCACCATTCAGAAAAGAATCATCAAGTGAAATTATAAACAATTCATCAAGTGATAGTTTTGCATTAATTGTTTTTCCAATTTTTATATTAAAATCAAGATTGTCACCACTACTTGCACTTATTACATAATCCTCTCTATTTAAATCAACATTTAGAGGAAAAGTATCACCTACAAAGCTAATTACAGTATCTAGATTTATATCTTTATTTGAAAATTTATTTATCTCACCAACAAATTTAAAACTTTCAAATTGGGGAACAATAATATCAAAGGCAATATTATCATCTTTTTCATATATCTTAGAGGTTAACATCTTTGTTCCACTTTCAATGTTGCTTATGCTTAAAGCCCCATCAGGCATCTTTGTTATATTATTGTAACTACCACTTGCAAACAATCGATAACCAAACGAATTAATGGAAACCTTATCAAAATCTATTGATTGCTCCATCAATTCACTAGAAAGTGATAGCCCTATGTTTATAGGAGTCTTACCAAATACTAGGTTGTTTACAACCAATTGAGAATCTATGTTTCCTTTTGACTTCAAGAAATAAGCATTACCTAAATTGCCACTGAAGTTAAATGAACCATCAAAGATTGTATAGTCACTTATATAGTTTGCGATAAAGGGTGTGTATGTATTAATATAATAGATAATACTATTTGGATTGAAGGAGGCAAGTTCAATATTTGTTTGTATATTACTATCTGATATATCTCCTTTTGAACTTGCAACAATCTTTGTGCTCAAGTTGTTTCCTAAAACAATCTTAGCTTCAATCATTTTAAGTTTTGGTTCATTTAAAGATAGCGGGCCTTGATAAGCAACACTTACATCAAGTGGAAGTGAAATTTTAGATAAATTATTATCATCAAGCTCAATTGTTGCTGTTAATGACTTAAAATTATTATCAAGGATAATACTAGAATTTATTGTTCCCTCAAAATCGCTTTGAAGAACATCCACGGTTCCATAACTTTTACCAGTAACTGCAATATTTAAATTGTCATAACATTCCATTAAGTTTTCTTTAGTAAAAAAAGGAAGATTAATATCTCCAATTATATCATTTAAATTACAATTTTTTGCATCTGATGTTGCTATAACATTTAAATCCGTAAACCCTACTTTATTTTTATCTAAATTTAGATGGAAGCGTGGTGCATTAATGGTAATATCCGTTGGAAGCAATTGATTGGATGTTACTATTATATCTAAATTGGAAAAACCTAAATCTGAATTATCATTTAGATTTATATAATTATTATCACCACTATTAATCATCATTGAAGTTTTTTTATCCACATATGAGGCATCTAATTCAAGGGATTGAACTGCAACTCTTAACTCATTTTTTGTGACTAATATTTCATCGAACGTATTATATATTGATACATCCCGTAAATTTGATATTAGTTTGCTCTCACCCTCTTTAATATCTGCAACAACGTCATTGTATGTTAAATAAACTCCATTGTATTTAAATATACCACTCTCCATATCAAGAAGGGAGTATGAAAGTGCTGCATCCTCAACACTGGCAAATATAGTTGGAGATTGCACACTAATTTTAGAACCTTCTATAACAATTAGAGTTCGAGCGATATCTATTGCAACATTATCAATATCAAAGCAAACATCTGAAGACGTAGAATCAAATTTAATATTTGTAATTTTTGTTTTAATTGATTTTAGATATGATTTATTATCAATCTTTATGTCTAAATATTTGAACTGGCCAATTAAATTTATTGGAGCTTCTTCAAAATTAATATTCCCCTTATCAACTTCTATATTAAAGGCAATGCCTTTAAAAAAAGAGGGTAAATAAGAAGAAAGATCAAGTGAGCCGTTTTTAATAATATCAGATCTAAAATCTACAAAACTAAAGGGGATTTTTTCAGTTTGTATTTTTGGAGAATTATCCTGCCGTGAAAATGTTCCATCCTTTATTTTCAATCCTGTTATACCAATTCCTAAATCACTGAAATTCTCATTATAATTAACATCAATATTTCCAACCTTAATATCCAGCGTCTTTTGCCTATGCAGTACTATTTTTACATAGGACCAGATTGATTGGTTTAACTCAACATCATCAATGGATAAAAAAACCATATCATTTTTTTTAATTGCTATGTTAGAAATTTTCTGGCTTTTTAAAAAGGATCTATTTATATTGCTTATTTCTACAGAATAATCAGAAGGTAATTCTAGGTTCTCCGTCAATGCCTCAGTTACCGCCTCTATAGGAGTTTTAGCATTTAAATATATAATTCCTAAAGAAGAAACCAAAAAAAGCGAAATAAATACAATTATTATTGTAACTGTCGTTGTTTTTGTATTATGGTATCGCACTTAGTTCTCCTTGGCTTATAATTTGTATTATAGTACGTATATAAGAATTTTTCATTATATATCTTGTAAAAATTATAAATAAAAAGCAATATTGACAAAAGTAAAAAAAGGCAGGTAGCATGAATAATATTTTAAAAAATTTTATCGTTCTTGAAGGACTTGATGGAGCTGGAACAACAACACAATTAAAAAACCTTAAAGTTGAATTAGAAAAACTCTCAATTAAGATATATACAACTAACGAACCAACATCCCGACCAATTGGAAAACTTGTTAGGACTGTTCTATCAGGTAAATTTAAAACAACAGACTTAGCTTTAGCTCGTCTTTACAGTGCTGACCGTGATGATCATCTATTTAACAAAGAAGATGGCATATTAAAGCAAATTAATAATAATATGATTGTTATAAGTGATCGATACTTATATTCCTCATTGGCTTATCAAGGTGTTAATTGTAATTTTGATAAGGTTTTTGAATTGAACAAAGATTTTCCTCATCCACAAATTTTGATATATATTGAAACCCCCATTGATGAATGTCTTTCCAGAATTGAAAAACGCGGAGAAAAGAAGGAAATATTTGAAAAAAAGGACTTCTTAACTAAAGTTAATAATAATTATAATAAAGTTATTAATAACCTACCAGAAGGAATTAATTTAATAAAAATTGATGGAACTCTTTCAATTGATGAAATTACCAAAATAATGATTGATGGAGTTAGAAGAATAATACACATTTAATATATAAATAAAATCAAAAAGCATTTAAAGGATCAACCTTGATTCTTTTATTTGTATCAACTTTTTTAAATCGGTGAAGGTATCTTTTAACTTTTTGCATTTCTTATTATTATAAAACACATGATTGATTATAAATTAGAAAAAGAAGAAACCCTACTAGATGGTCTTAACCGTCTAAAGGGAATATCAAAATTACTTAGAAGTGAAAACGGATGTCCATGGGATAAAAAGCAATCTGCAAAAGACTTTGCTTTATTTCTTATAGATGAAACCTACGAATACATTGATGCTATCAATAATAAAGATGAAGACAACCAAAGTGAAGAACTTGGTGATATCATGAACAATTTTTTGATGCTAACAACAATCCATGAGGAAACAGGATTGGATGTTATTAAAACAGTCAATGATGAATGTGAAAAAATTGTTAGACGTCATCCTCATGTTTTTACAGACAATGAAAATGCAGCTAATAGTGATGATGTAATGAAAATTTGGAACAAAGTAAAAACAGAAGTAGAAGGAAGAATTCCTGATGAAAATGATTGTTTTAGCAAAGTACCTAAATCACTTCCTGAAATTGCAAAAGCATTTGAATCTCAAAAGAGAGCAAGAAAAGCAGGATTTGATTGGATTTACAAGCAGGATGTTATTGATAAGATATGTGAAGAACTTGATGAATTAATTGAAGCCGATACTGCTATAGTTAGAACCCAAGATGAAGTTGAAGACGAACTTGGCGATTTATTATTCGCGGTTATTAATTATTCACGATTTGTAAAGGTTGATCCAACAGTTGCCCTTAGAAAATCTACAGCTAAATTCCAAAGTAGATTCAATGACTTGAAACAAATCTGTGATGCTAGAGGTATTTTGATAGATCCAAACAATGCAAAAGAACTTGATAAAGTTTGGGAAGAAGTAAAAGAAAAACAGAAAGCAAATTTCTCACTCAAAAAATAATTTAAAAAAAGGACAATAGCATATGATGTTTCTTATTGCCACATTTGATTTGGTATAGATACATCTATGCTCCGTGTCATGTTATCAAAGATATTTCCATAGTAAAGCATCTGTCCAGTATTATTGATTGATTTAAATATTGAAGAAATATAAAAAGCACATTTAGCTCTAAAATCATAATTAGCAGAATTATCGTTATAGATATTGTTTAACAAACTTAAAAAATTTGAATTGAAACTTCCATAGCTATAACACAAATCAATTAACTGCTCAAGATAATCTAAATCATCACTCTCATACATCTCAGTTAACATTGAAACTACAGTTGTCGTGCTCTCATCATATGATAAAATTCGAAGCTTTATCACCTCATGATTGTTTAACTCTGGCAAATACTCATTTAGTATTATTTCAGCTTCCTCCAACCTTTTTTGTCTGTATAAACAAACATATTGAATCTTTCTATCTTCAAGAGTTAGCTTGATGTTATTTGATTGAATTTTTTCGATCATTGAAAGAGCTAAATCAATATTCCCACTTAAGAAATATAATTGAACAAGATTCTCAATTACAGAAGCATTGTTAAGTTGAACTGCAACTTCATAGCATTCCATTGCATCTTTGAAGTTTCCATTCTCATAATAGACATCACCCTTTAATTTGAAAGATTCATAAGATTGAGAGTTCTTTGAAATTCCCTCTAAAATTGATAAAGCTTTGTCATAATTATTACTTGAAAAAGCATCCTCTGCTCTGGTCATCTCATTTTTTGAACAGGAGGAAGAAAATAAAGAAAGGAGACAAATAACGAAAACCAATAAGTTTTTCATCAAATGCCTCCTATTATAAATAAAATTAAGGTAATCAATAAGCCGAGTTCTGTATAACGATAATCATCTATCTACTAATAACATTGCTGTTATTCTCTAGCATTCTACCCGTAAGATATGAACGAACCGCCCTCTTACTGCTTGAACTTGCTCCAGACGAGGTTTACCATGCCACGAAATGTTACCACTCGCGCGGTGAGCTCTTACCTCACCATTTCACCCTTACCAATTGCTTGGCGGTTTATTTTCTGCTGCACTGTCTATAACATTACTGCTTCCGGACGTTATCCGGCGTCTTTGTCCTGTGGAGCCCGGACTTTCCTCATACAACACATGATTGCACGCGATTATCTAGATTGCCTTAAATAATATACTTAATTTAAAAATCGTCCAAATCAAATTCTTTATCTTCTGTAAAGTTGGATAATCCACCTTCTTCGATTGTTACAGAACTTGTATCTGCTAGAGCCTTATCCTCATAGAATAATACTCTTGAACAATATGGGCAGAATTCAATTTCATTCTCATCTCTTACATCATTAACAAACTGTGCTGGTAATAAAGTGTGACAACCACAACATACGTTATCATGGATAGCAACAATACCAGAACCAATTTTGTTTTTAACAATAATTGCGAACTTTTTATATAATTCTTCAGAAATATCATCATCACTAACACTTAGTTTGCATTTATGTTCTAAAGTTTCCAATTCCTGTTTCTTAATAGCAATAATTTCTTCTATCTTTGAACCTTCAACAGTAACTTCAGCTTCATGTTCTTTCATTTCTGCTTCTTTTACTTCGAGATCTGATCTTAAATCAACAAGCATTTTTTCTTTTGCATGTAATTGCTTCAATAAACTTTGTTCACGAATTTGAGAATCACTAATTTCTTTTTCAAGTGCTTCAAATTCTCTTTGAGTTGTAATCAACTCCATCTTCTGTTGACTTTTTTCGTGAGCGATAACAGCGTTATCATAATCAAAACGAAGAGTTTTTGCATCTTTATCAAATGTTTGAACATTAACGTACAAATCATTGTACTGTGATTTGATTATATCAAGCTTCTCTTGTTTTTGTTTTAAATCTTGAGGTAATGTTTTAATTTCATCCTCAACCTGGAATTTAGCTTTTAAGCTATCTTGAAGCTTGGTTAACTTTGTGAATACTTCTTTTTGCATCACTCTCTCCTGAAACTTTGATATCTGTATGCACAAAAAAATACATTTTCGTGCAATTGTTACTATATAAATGCAGCACTTTACTACAAAGGCACAACAAGAATTTAACATATCATATATTAATTACTTATTCAACAATTATAATTTATCAAGTTACACTTATTATAAAACCATTGGTAGTATAATACTATTAACTTTCAAATAACAAGGACGAATAAACAAAAATATTTATTATTAAATACATCGTGCCATCAATTATATACCCTACCTACTTTATTATTAAAAAGCAGGTAGAATTTATTTATTTATTTATTTATTTTAAGAATTAATAAAATCTTTTAATTGCTTTGCTCTTTTTGGATGTCTTAATCTTCTTAGAGCCTTTGCTTCAATCTGTCTAATTCTTTCTCGTGTAACTCCAAAGTATAAACCAACTTCTTCCAAAGTTAAGGAATAACCTCCATCAAGCCCAAAACGCATTTTTAATACTTCCTGCTCTCTAGGTGGTAATGTATGAAGTACATCTTGTAGCTGCTCATGCAACAAACTGTAAGCAGTTTGAGTTGCTGGATTTTCAACATCTTTATCTTCAATAAAATCTGATAGAAGAGAATCTTCTTCTTCTCCAACAGGTGTTTCAAGGGAGATAGGTTCTCTTGCAACATTTTTAACTGCCTTAACCTTTTTCTCATCCCAGCCAAGTCTATCTGCAATTTCTTTATCGGTTGGATCTCTTCCTAAAGTTTGCATCAACAATCTTGATTCTCTTACAACTTTATTTATCTGCTCTATCATATGAACTGGTACACGAATTGTTCTAGCTTGGTCACTAATACTTCTTGTGATTGCCTGTCTAATCCACCATGTTGCATAGGTACTGAACTTATAACCTTTTCTATATTCAAACTTCTCAACAGCCTTTATCAATCCAATGTTACCTTCTTGAACAAGATCAAAGAAGTGAAGTCCACGGTTTGTATATTTTTTAGCAATTGATACAACCAAACGAAGGTTAGCACGAATCAAACGGTCTTTTGCTGTCTTCATCATTTTTTTACCACGTTTGATTTCAACAGCCTTTGAAAGAATTTCAATACGTATTGCTTCAAAGGTATATTCTATGCATTTCAGAGTTTTTTCAGTTTGTTGATATGTTGAAATCAATTCCTTTATTTCATAGGAATTCATATTCAATTTCTTTTCAATATTTGCACTCTTACTTCTAGTTGCAAGGTCTCTGCCAAGCTGTCTCAAATCTTTTGTTGATGTTATATGAAGCTTATTTTCAAGAGATTGCAGTGATTCCATCTCTTCAACAATTGTTAATTCAGCAGTTACATATCTATCTGTAAAAGCGGTAAGTTCTTCAGGTTGTAATTCAACTTTATCAAGTTGAACCAATAAAATTTTTCTTTCTTTTTGAAGAATTTTATCACTTATGAATTCAGTTCCAGCTTGTGTTAATTTATTTTTATGCTCACTATAATTCTTTAAGTTAGTTTTTATTGGTGCAAGTTGCTCTCTATAATATTGATTGTATCTTTTTTGTTCGCTAAGTAAATCTTTAAGTTCCTTCTGGGAGAATTCCATTTCAGATTCATCAACTTTTTTTTCAAGTTTATTTTGAATATCAATAAAAAATGATATTAAAATGCCACTATCTCTAATTACTTCGCCAATTATTTTGTTACCTTCTTCCATTTCTTTAGAAAGGATAACCTCTTCTTCGGCAGATAATAAGTTTTCACGACCAATTTCTCTTAAATACAATCTTATTGGATCATCAACATCACCTTTGGTATTTGTTAACACACCAGATGATTTTTTTTCTTCTTTTACCTGAGATCCATCAAAAGAATTTACATCAATAACTTTTTCAGATGACCCAACAGTTTCCTCTTCTCCAGAGTATTGCATTCTTATGGTCGAATCAATTTCATCATCATCGTCATCATCATCATCGTCATCGTCGTCGTCATCATCGTCATCGTCACCATCTTTTTTAGATGCTCGTTTTTTAGGAGTTTTAGCACTAGGTTCTTCTAATTCACTTAGAATATCTACTGTTTCATCTTCTTCATTATCATCATCATCATCATCATCTATTAAATCATCCTCAGGTTCTTCTTCACTTCCTTCAATGATAGCATCAGCATCTGGTTCTTCGACAATTTCATTTAAAATCTCGACAAGTACTTCATTTTTCTGTAAATCAGAATCTAAAATATCATCTTCACTTTCAACATCATCATCAGCTTTCTTAGCTTTTGCTTTTTTAGCAATTGCTTTGCTTTTTTTAGGGCCTTTTACTTTATCTGCACCATCATCATCACTAGCTTTTTTGTAAAGTAAAATTTCTAACAGAAGGTTTTTGTTGGGCATTCTTTGCATATCCTTTAACTAAATACTTTCACCAAGACTTTCTCTTAGTGAAGCGACTTTTTTGTCTAATTCCATTTTCTCTTTCATAAGTTGTTCTATACTTTCATCATCACCTGATATCAAAGTCAACTTAAAAAGCTTTTCGCATTTATCTTTCTCTTTTATAATTGTTCTCATTCTAATTCTAATCACCAGCTCTTCTATCATTTCTTGGCAGTTTCCCTGTTTAAAATCATCCATCAAATAAGAGGATGAAACGTCTGCCACTAATTGCGGGTCATGAATCAAAAGTAAAAAATAATCATCTCCGCATACATCATCGTTAGAGCGAGAGTAATCTTCTAAAATATTATATAAAGAAATAGCCTCCTCATCTTCTAGTTCTTCAATTAATACTTGACCTCTTAAGGTCGAATATAAATCTCGATTATTAACTATCAATAACAATAGCGTTAAATCTATATTTAATCTCTTTTGTGTAAGAGGTAAAATAGCAATTCTTTTTATTATAGGTTCGCTTTCAACATTAGCCGAAGGATCATAATCCTTGTAATATTGATTGACTACACTATTTGTGGCAACATTTAATATTGTTGAAACCTGCTGCAATAACGAATCTTTCTCAATTTCTGAATGTGTTGCATCTAAATATGGCTTTAGAAAAGAGAAAATTTCATCCTTACCCTTTGGGCTTTGTATATCATATAATGAAGTTGCATAATTTACAAGATAATCAAAACCCGAAATTTCATATGAAATTTGTTTTTTTAATTCTTCCTCACCTTTTTCCTGCAACAGCTCTGAGGGATCATTGCAGTTGGTTAAATTTATGACATAATTCCGCAATCCTGCTCCCTGTAAAAGTATCAGAGCTTTTATTGTAGCCTTTGTTCCAGCTTCATCATTATCGAACAATACAGAGATTTTCTCGCTGTAACGTGATAAAAGTTTTACCTGCTCAGGGGTAAATGCAGTTCCAAGAGAAGCCAAGGCATTGGTAATCCCTGCTTGATGGAGTGCTACTACATCAAAGTTACCCTCACAAATTATTGAACTCTTTTTTTCTTTCAAGGTTGAAAGAGATTCATATATTCCAAACAAATTTCGTTTTTTTGAGTATATTACAGTTTCAGGTGAGTTGCGATACTTTGCCTTTGAGAATCCACCTAAATCACGTCCTGAAAAAGCAACCGTTTTATTATCCCAAGTTCTAACAGGAAATACCAATCTGTTTGAAAACAAAGAACTTAAACCACCCGATTCATTATCTTTGAATTTGTTATTGGTATTTGTAAAGAATAAGCCGCTATCTTTTAATAGCTCTTCACTATAATCACCTGTTTCTTTGATTTTCTGATAGAAATAGTCACCTTGCGTTGGAAGATAACCTAAGGAAAACTTCTTTATCATATCAATACTAACATGACGTTCTTTCAAGTATGATCTAGCACTTGCTGCTTGAGGAGCTTTTAATAAATACATGGTCATAAACTTTCTAGATCTATCATATAGAGAATAAAGTTCTGAGGAAAGAACTCCTCGTTTTTTGTCAGCGTCGCTTTCCATTCCAAGAGGAACACCAACTTCTTCAGCAATCTTTTTAATTGATTCATAGTATGAAAGATTATCCATTAAGGATACAAACTTAAATATATCACCACCAACACCACAACCAAAGCAATGAAAATATTGCTTGTCATCATGGATATACATGCTTGGAGTATCTTCTTTATGAAAAGGACAACAACAAACATAATCAGAACCATTTCGATGCGTTACCTTTGCGTAACGTGAAATATAATCTGATAAATATATTTTATTTTTTATATTTGTAATTGTATCCTGCGATATCCTTGCCACGAGTGCTCCTAATAATTAAGTATTATTGGTTTGAAGCTTTTCATTGCATCAAGCTTCTTTTCTATTTTAGCTTTTGTTACCTTATTGTCACACTTTCCAATTCCAGGACATGATTGCCCTTCTTTTTCCCATGATTCTTTTGACTCAACAATTGAAGGCCAAAAAGGATAAGTTTTACATTGAAGAGGTCTTGCTTCATAACATGAGCAGCCTGCATCGGTTAGAAAAATACAATCGTAATTTTCTTTTTCAGTCAAACTTACCCTATATCCAAATCCAATATCTACTTTTCGACAATATTTTTCAATAAAGAATTCTTGTGTTAAAGAAAAATGATTGGATAAGCGCTCTAAGTCCTCTTGACTTAAAAATACATATCCAGGTTCTACGCTACAACAATAGCGACATCCCTGACACTGAAAGGACAAACCTTTTTTAATTATATTACCCATTTTTCCTCACTGCATTATATAAAAACAACAAGGTCTTCTCAATAGAGAAGACCTAATGTTTGGGGAGAGAAGGATTCGAACCTTCGAAGGCGTAGCCAACAGATTTACAGTCTGGCCCCTTTGACCGCTCGGGAACCTCCCCGTTAAATACAATTAGAAATTACTGATTATTAAGATTTAAGTCAACTACTTTTTGTAAAAAAGAACTTTTTTCTTATAAAAAATCTCGTTTAAACAATTTTTACTGCTGTATTTTATTCACTAGTCCTTCACAACATACTATCCTCAAATAAATTAGCTCCAATAATTTACAGAGCTCAATACATTTAAACTTTTTAAAGATTTTTACTAAAACAATATAAATATAAGGATTAACAACATTTTAAATAAGAATATCAATAAATTTTACAAAAAACTTACTTTTAATATAAAAGATTTTACCTTTACAAAAGTTTATGACATTAAGAATCAAAAACAAAACATATCAAACTAGCATCACTCTTGGAAAAAAATTAAAAAATTTGCGATATATATTGACAGTTTTAGTTACAATCTATACTATCACGAATATCCGCCACCTTAGCTCAGTTGGTCAGAGCACGTGATTTGTAATCTCGGGGTCGTCAGTTCGAATCCGACAGGTGGCTAGTTAAAAAGCTTTCATTAATTTGAAAGCTTTTTTTATTTAAATTTTTATCCAACGGATTTCCATTTTTAATTATCTACATACTCTCGGATATATTTTAGCATGGTGATTTAATTAAACAATTAACAAAAAGCATCAGAATATTAAATAAATTCTATATTTTTAAAACTTAATTTTTAATAGTTATTGGACAATTAGACTTTTAAATCTATTAATTCCTTCAGTTTTCTTTTTTGATTATAAATATATAATTCTTTTTTATTATTATAAGCTGCTAAAATAAAAATTACTATCTCAAATATTCATACGATATAAATTCTTAATTTTTTATTAGACAAACAAATAATGATTACTTTAATATTTTATTTATGATATAATAGTTTTACTAAGTTAGGTTTAACGAAATAAATTAAATAATTTGGAGAAATTCTTTTAAATATTTTCCTTAAACTAGTTGACAGAATATAGCATAATTTCTATACTACGCTACGTTATTTAGGTTAACGAAAAGCAAGTTAATCAGTTAATAAATGCCACCTTAGCTCAGTTGGTCAGAGCACGTGATTTGTAATCTCGGGGTCGTCAGTTCGAATCCGACAGGTGGCTATTTTTATTAATTGAACTTCAATCAAAACCTACTTATGCCACCTTAGCTCAGTTGGTCAGAGCACGTGATTTGTAATCTCGGGGTCGTCAGTTCGAATCCGACAGGTGGCTATATTTATTAATTGAACTTCAATCAAAACCTTCTAATGCTTTTAGCTTAGTAGGTTTTATTTTTTTGATATCTTTTGTCTTGTCAGACTAACTACAAAATAAGAATTTTTTCACTCTAAAAGCTAAAATGAATAAAAAATAGATGACATTTGCCATCTATAATATTTTTTATATAATAATTCAATTTAATCTAATTTATTAAATCAGGACGAAGGTTTGCTGCTCTTCTTAAATAAACAGGGTTTTTAGTAGAATTGCTTGTTTTAAAGATAATCATCATTCTAATTACCTTTTTCATCATTCCATCAATTTCTACTTCTTGGCTACAAAATAAAGGAACCGCAGTACCATAACCACTTGAACGAAGTGCTGCAGCAGGATTTCTAGATCTTAAATCGGATGTTTGTGTAAACATAATATATAGAATATCTTTCTCTGCTATTCTGTTTTCTTGAACCAATGTTTCAAACAATTCTAATATCGCTATATCAATTTCCTCTTTATCATCTTTTTCAACAGTTGTAGCACCTCTAAGGGCTTCTGTTTTACGAATATTTCTCATTATTACTCCTCAGTATTATTTTTATATTATTTTAGAAGATTAAAAAGCTCTTTCCTGCTATCTGTGAGATTACAGAAAAACTTAAATCAACTACTAGTACCATTATTATCCTAATTGAGTTACCTATAAATGGTCGCCATGGGAACATCCGATCTTTAAAAAATATAGAGAGACAGAATATAAATAACCAAATACCAAATATTAATGATAGCATAATCATCAGTCTCAAAAACCCAGCGGATACGTTGCAATACTCAAAGCTAACCTCAAAATTCAAACATGCTATGTAAAATAGAAAAAGTCCTATTGTTGAGAACAATAAATACCAATGTATTCTAGAACCCATCTCCAATACTCTTCTTTTCCTTAACATATATTAATTCCTTTACCAATGATTCTCTCTAGGATTTTCAAATACAACATATACTTTGCCGCCTTTGCTTTCAAGTGATAAATTACCCTTTGTTACCTCATTTGACAAGGATAAATGAGAATTATTAACTTTATAGTTTTTTAACTTCCATTTTAAATCATCACAGTTCACCTCTGCCTTTTCTTGCAAAGTAGCTGGAATTATTGATAAGCTTTCACCATTTGCAGTGACAAAGGATCTTTTACCATCCACAAGATACATTGCTTCTTTTCTTGTTATCCAACAAATAGGAGAACCATACTTATCAAACAATGACCAAATATTCAAAAGGTGATCCATTCTCCCCTCCCCACCACCAATTAAAACATAATTTTCATATCCCTTATCTTTTATATGTTTGATGGCAAGTTCTGTATCACTATAATCCTTGTCGATTGGATATTCCTTGAAGGATATATTGCTAAGCAGGGTTAGATTTTTAATTGAATCAAAATCTCCAACAGCTAAATCACATTTCAACCCAAGAATTTCCGCTATATCTAATCCACTATCTGCTGCAATAATATATGCATCATTTATCGGTAATGTATCGGGTATAAAAAGTGGGGCATTTCCACCTGTAACTACTATTGCTATTTTCATAAAATTACGACTCCTAAAAAAAAAGGTTGCGAAAAACACATTATAATGTTAATCTTTATGCAACAAAACACAACAAAATAGAGGTAAGTAATGCTAACAGTACAAGAAAGATTAAGCAAAATGGCTTTAAATCCAGCAGATATTATGCTACCAAAGAAAGATATTGACCTAAATAAATGGGCAGTCGTTGCATGTGATCAGTATACATCAAATAGAGAATATTGGCAAAGAGTAAAAGACGCTATTTCTGATAGTCCAAGTACTCTTAATTTAATATACCCTGAAGTATTTCTTGATGATGGAAATGAAGAAGAAGTTATTAACAACATTAATAAGAATATGAGTAAATATGTAAAAAATAACATATTTGACAATTATAAATCTTGTTTCTTTTTGATTAAAAGAACAGCAAATGATGCCAGTCGTTGGGGATTAATAGGCACTCTCGATTTGGAGAGCTATGATTATTCAATGGACTCAACATCATTAATTCGAGCAACAGAGGGAACAATCTTATCTCGAATTCCACCTAGAAAGAAGATTAGGAAAAATGCTCCCCTAGAACTTCCACATATAATGGTTTTGGTTGATGACAAGGATAGAACTTTAATTGAACCTTTTACCAAGGATTTATCAAAGCTTAAAAAGGTTTATGACACTCCCTTGATGGAAAACGGTGGAGAGATTCAGGGCTACCTTATAAATGAAGAATCTCAATTCAAACAAATTGCAGAATCTTTAGAAGGACTGTACAAAAAATTAGATTCATCAAATCCTCTATTATTTGCTATGGGTGATGGTAACCATTCCCTTGCAACTGCTAAGAGCTGTTGGGAGGATATTAAGAAAACTTTGAATGATGATGAAATTAAAAACCATCCTGCTCGTTTTGCACTTGTTGAAATCGAAAACATTCATGATGAAGGACTTCAGTTTGAACCTATCCATCGCGTTCTTTTTAATATGAATAAAGATGAATTTGAACAACTTCTTATAAAACGTTGCTCATCATTTACGGCAACTAAAATTGACAGTAAAGAAGAATCAAAGAAGGCAATTGAAGATATCGAAGGTCAAACCTTTGGCTTTGTTACAGAAAAAGATGGAATGCTACTATATAAGATAGAAGACCCTGAAGGATCTATTGCCGCTGGTACAATTCAACTAATACTTGATGAGATGGTTGAAAATAAAATTGGTACGCTTGATTACATTCATGGTTTTGACGATACCATTGAACTTGGTCTAAAGAACAATAACATAGCAATATTGATGCCAGAAGTATCTAAAGCAACATTCTTTGATGCAATAATTAAAGACAAGGCACTTCCAAGAAAAACCTTCTCCATGGGTGAAGCCAATGAAAAAAGGTTCTATTTAGAAGCACGAGCTCTAACAAAATAAAAGCTCTTATTACTTAAACTAAAAACGCCAGGAATTTTAAATAATTCTTTGGCGTTTTTTATTATTTGATTTATTAACTATATCCTGTGCATCAAATTTTCCTTCTCGTAATATTTTATAAGGATAAGTTGTTGCATCAATCAAAGTAGATGGAATATTACCCTGCAAATCAGTATCAACTACAAATGCTGGTACTCTATCTTTGTAAGCCAATATAATGTCCATAATGTTTGTAAGTGAAGTATGACCTGTTTCATTTACACTTGTAGAATAAATTGGAGAAGAAAGACTAGTCATAATTGCTTGAAGGAAAGGATCCGATGGAACTCTAACAGCAAGAGTGCCCCCTGCTTTACAGTTTAGCACTGCAGTTAAAGGAGCAGGCCATACCTCTGCAATATCAGATGGAACATCACACAGCTCTTTAGCTTGCTCAATTGTTGCTAGCACCAAAAAAGGTTTGCTGAGCTCTCGTGGTTTTAGTGCCTTTAGATTCTTTTCGCCAGTTCCAACTTTTGAACACAAACCATAAATGGTATCACAGGGTAATACCATAACTTTATCTTCTTGTAAATACTGAATGGTTTTTTCAAATGTTTTTTGATCCTGCAAATATAAAACTTCTGAAGTTTCTTCTATCATATTATATCCTCAATTGGTTATCTTTTTTTAGATATTACAGAAAAAGTAAGTGTTAATACAAGACCTACAAGAACAGATACCAGTAAAAAAAATGCATTACTTCTATTTTTTTTCGTAACTACAATAGCTTTCGATTGATTTTCTTGGTAAGACAGAACACTTGAGCTACCTGAGTTTTGTGAATAATCATAAAAATATACTTTATCACCTTCATTTATATACCCAAGTTTGAGGGCATTATCAAGAAGATAGTCCCCATTTTCTAATTCTTCCTTAAACTTTTGCAAACTTATAACATCACTTTCAAGTTTTAAAAGCTCTTGCTCTTGAACTTCAACTTGACCTTTTAAAGTATAAAAATGCCTTAAACCATTAGAAGACATGAACGTAACCATGCTTAGATAAGAAATTAGTGTAGTTATTATGAATAATTTCAAATATTTTGTTGTCATTAGTATTATCACCCTATATAATAAATAAAGTATAATGTTACTTAAACAAAAATGCAAACATCTCTTTTGGAGGAAATGATGAGTAAAAATACAGGATATGCACGAAACATATTTTTCTCGCTTATTATATCTGTTATTATTCTTTTAGGTATAGGATTTATTTCAGTTAATTATTTAGTTCCTTTATATGATCTACAATCACAAGATATTTATAAATTCATGATTTATCTTCTTCCAATCATCATTGGTATTGCTTTTATTGAAATCGGATCTGCTATTTCAAGCAAAACAAAAACAAAAGAATCAGATCTTTATGATCAGCTACCTCGTAACAGTTATGATGATCCTTTATACACAGACATGAATGATGACCCTCAAAAAACTGATTACATGCCAAAAGTAGAAGCAGAATTTATTCCAGTTAACCAAGGTAATATTGAAGTTAATAGTTCTGTAATAAAAAAACAATTTGAAACCATTTCAAATCCTATTAACACAACTGTTGTTAATACCGCCTCAAACCTTTCCAAATCGTTGCAGGAAAGATTATTATCATTGAGTGATGAAGATGCAGAAAAGACCCTTATATATCTTGATAACGACTCTTTTTATTACGAATCAGATCTTGAATCATCAACAGCTGAAAAGTTACTAACTTTATGTGAAGAAGATGCAAATAAGGTATTATATTGGCTAGAACAAGATGTTGTTCTTGTAGATACAGCAAATGTAGTTGACACAAATATAATCAATAGAGAATTTACAGATGAAGTAGTTCTACCGTTTGATAAAGATACAAATGAAGCAATCATAAACTTCTCCCTAGAGCAGGCTCAAAACGCAGTTAGTTATATCTTAAATGGTGCTAAAACAGAATTTATCCCTGTCCCATTCACAGAAGACTTTGATGGTTCTTTTAATGCAATACTTCAAATGGAAATCACAAATGCTAAAGACATTGGATATGAAGTATCACTTGTATTCATGATTATAGATTATACTGATTGTGACATAGTTTTTGATTTATTTCTTGAGAATATCAAAAGCTCATGTTTCAACTTCGTACAGGAAGATGGAAGTATTTATTTAATATTTCCTCTATACAACGAAAATGAAGCAAGAGAAGCACTAGATAAAGCATTCAAATTTATTAATCATTCATTTACATATGGTATCACAACAATTAACGAAAGATATGATATTGCTGTACCTACCTTATTGAATGAAGCATTGGAGAGTTATAATAGCCAAAATTAATTTTATAGCGGCTTATAAATATATAAGAGTGGATTCAATTGAGTTCACTCTATTTTTTAGTTTAGATTACTAAACATGTCATCACATGGATTTTAATCAAATAATTACTCTTAGAGACTATAACTGTACCTATAAAGTTCTCACTAAAGCAACTAAAGCATATCTACAGCCATACAAAAGTCCACTTGATAAAATACCATATATTTAACTAAAACAACCTTAAGCACTCTCCTTACTCAAATTCTAAACAAATATTTTGATACTATTTATTCAATGTTCACAACTTAAGGAAAACTTCCAAAAAATAAAGTAAAATTTTACAACTT
>CAYWGU010000040.1:0-23449 GCA_964457975.1 uncultured Spirochaetaceae bacterium
GTTAAAAAGTATTAAATTTAAAGAAAACTTCTAGAACTGTTTTAAGCAATTCAAGAAGTTTTCTTATTTATATGGGCTATTGATTTCTGATTTTTAATAGTTTTAATGTATTACCGGTTGATGATACAATAATCATATTTTCCTGATTCGGCGATATAGCTGCTTCTTTTGGTATAAAAGTAGCTAAATCTACTTTTCCAAGTAGTGTAAGTTTGAAATCATTTTCATTAACCTCAAAGGTCAATATCGTATTTGAATTTTTTGTTACAACATATAGCTTATCTACAATATTTGATGCATCAATCTTTGATAGATTTGTAAAGAAAGCAAAATCTGCAACACTTTTGAAATTGCTTATTTTATTTTCTCCACCTTCTATGGTGGTCTTTAATTCATAGCCCATTGTGTTGAATGATGGAACTGTGTAATAAGTTAGTTTGTTCATTGATCCAATGATAAATTTATTGTAGGTAAGAGCAGCACCATTTATCTCTTCATTAATAGGAAAAGTTGGTCCAATTAAGGAGTATGGAATTATGCTTAAATCTTCAACGCCCTTTATTAGATTGGCAAATGAAGTATATCCATTTGTTGATGTTCGAAGTATTCCACGTAAATCTGGTGAGATGCTTGCTGTGTGGCAGTTAAAGTTTCCCATTCTTGAATTGTATGCATATGATACGGAAAATTCTTGCTGTTCTTCATCTGTTTGTGGATTCAAAAGATACTGTCTAAATGCACAGGAGTTTGGATCGTCTACAAAAATATCATAAGCTCTAATTGTGATGTTTCCCAATTTAGTTGCTTTATTGTTATAGGTGTTATCACCATAAATAGGTGTCAATTGATTGTAACTATAATCATAAGCTGTAATGGTATTGGTTGCATCTTCACTTACGAATACCTTGTTGTTTTTATAGCAGGCTTTTATATCATTGACTCTAGTTAGTGGCATTGTAATTGAATTCTTGTATGTTTTTATAACTTCCAATGAGTCATTTACAATTCGACATATTTGAAGAGTTTCATATTCACCACAGTAAAGAAGTAGCTTTCCATCAGGAAGGAAGCAAAGATCCATGCCACGGCCAACATTAACATCATCAGTTTTATTTTTGATGGTGTTAACAAGTGTTGGTACAAAATATGGCGTGTTGCTTGAACATTCAAAAATAAAGTTACAAGAACTTTTTGATGCTTGCATCTCTTTATTTTCAACAACAACATCCAGTCGGTGCTTGCCAAGGGTTGGTTTGTAGGCGCAGTTGTTACCACTACCAATAACAATCCCATCAATGTACCAGGTAATATTGTAATCTGTTAAAGGCGTGCTATCTTTTGCAACCAAAATAGGTCTTATTGTTGAATTATAAGCAATGTTGCTATCTACATTTGTAATGATGCATGAAAGCGGAGTTCCTGTTTTATCCGTAATAATTAAGGGAGAATTTTTTTTTTCAGATACATCTGATGTAGTTGATATGTTTAAATGTATTGTTTTGGCACTTACTTTTTTATCTATGACTCTTATCGCTTCTACGCAACCGGCGACATTTGTGTTCCCATCAAGAAGTCTTACAGCAATGGTATATGATCCCGCTTTTTGCTTTTGGAAATTATATGTTGCTTTTCCCTCATTGTATATTGCATTTTGAGGAGTTATCCTTTCAACATCACCATTGGGATGAGTTAGCTCAGCTTCGAGAGTTGGATCCTTTATGCAATCAGGATTCCAGGTAAAGTTCAATTCAATTCCACCAAGACCTGAGCATTGGGTAAGTTCGACATTTATAGCACTTGGAAGTGCTGTAAGTTGCATCTCAGTTGCACCTTGAGCAATTATAGTCCCATCTGTATTTTTTCCTTGGATACTTATATATAGAAATCCAAGTGGTAGGTCTGCAATTGTACATTTGTTGCAGTTGATTGTATCTTCAAACAGATTGTTTAGATTCTCATCCATTATCACGACTTTATATTCGACTATTTCTAAAGGAACACCGGTCGGAATTATGGTCCTTTGTAAATCTTTATTTGTATTTTCATATGATGTGATATTTAATTCAATTGAACTTGTGGGTGCTTCATTGTCACAACTCATAAAAAGGGATGATATTGCAGTAATTGCAATAACTGTAGCTAATATTATTTTCTTATTCATGGTAGACCTCCAGCATATATATCACTAAAAACATTCATATTGCATCAATATTTTACAAACTTATAAATGCAGTGGAGATTTTATTTTATTTGTGCTATTTTTGTTACAATAATTCAGGAGTAAAATATGGTGAAGAAATTCTTAAGTATTATAATGATAGCAATCTTTTTTGTAGTGACTTTCATTCCAAGAGCAAAAGTTGGTGTTTTAAATTATTGGTTATTGTTTGGTGCTTTATTTGTATTTGCAGGACTATATATATATTTAAGGTTTTATGTAAGCAAAAATAAATGTGCAAAGTTGCTAAAGTCTGATGACTTCTATTCAATATCGGTTGCACTTGTTCCTGAAAAGGCTGATGGTGAATTTATTCACGGTCGTCTTGTAGCTTATAATTCCATGCTCCTCTTATATGGGGTTGGAAAGAAAACTGCTGAATTAAAGTGGAGTGAGGAACTTTCAAATTTAGAAAGTTTGAGCTTTCAAAAGTTGACCACAGGTCGTACGGGTTTTGTTCTTTCCGTTGAAAATAGAGGTGATTTCCAATTTGTCTGTCGTATAAAAAATGACAAAAAATCTGAACTAATCTCGAGTTTGGGCCTTGAAGTAGATGATTAGGTCATTGTTTCTACCATAAAAAGACTAGTCCAAATTGGGTATTTATTTTTAATATTTTTCCTCTTACAGTTTATGTAGGGGGAAAAAAATGAAAAGATTATTACTCATATTATTAATATGTATTGCAGTAATACCAAACTTATCAGCAGAAAATGATAAATCATCAATATATTTAGGGCTGGATTTAGGATATCTCGATCCACTGCTAAGCAGTACACTCTATAATCAAGTAAGTGTAAAATTCGATATTGCACCTGGACTTGAATTCTCATTTCCAATTAACTATGTAATACCTTTAAAGGATAACTATGATTCATCCTCACTTGGTTGCGCTCTAAATCTTGATTATCATCCCTTTGAGAATGGGCTATTCTTTTCGTTCTCTCTTTTCGATGTAACTTACGTTTTTGGTTCAGATGCCCCATCTACACGATTGAATTATCTAAATCAGATGGGACTTGGTTATTCGTTTATATTCAAAAAATTCTTAATAGAGCCGTCTTTTATCTTCATTAATCCTAATGGTGTTTACGATGTCACAATAAATCAATTGAAGAATGCTCTTGGCGGTTATCCGACAATTCGGTTTCAATTCATTGTTGGCTATAGGTTGTTTTAAATAAGTAGTAGGTGATGTTAATCACAAATATATATCAGAGGAGATAATAATATGATCAAGGAAACAAAAATGAAAAAATTGTTTGAGTATTTACTAGTTGGTATCTTGGTAATTCCACTAAGTGGATGTTCAATGGCATTAGATCAAGGTGTAAAACCAAAGGTAAATGAAAATCAACTTAAATCAAGTGTTGCTAAAATTGTTGATGAGCAACTTGACGTTGTTGGTCCTTATATCGAACAGGATACAACAATAAAGGGGGTTATAGATTTTGACGATATTACAGGTGCACAGGTAGTTGATGGTATTTTAAAGGAAGAAAATGGTCATTCCTATTTGGAGTTCGCATATGATATTGCCTATAATAGTGAGGATAACTTAGAAGAATTTGTAGAAGAATCAAAGAAATTATTGCCAGAAAAAGAAGCTCAAGAACTTGACGATAAAATTGAGGAAGCAAAAAAAGCAATCTATGCAGATTATGAAGATTTAGGAAGGGCTGTCCCTCCAAGTCAGCAAATTGCCTTCCAAAAAGATTTAAGAAAACTTGTTACAAGATCAGTTGTCATGTTTGTAGCTGGAGTTGTTTATACCTTCTTACCAACTACGATGTTCTGGGGAAAGATATCTGCAGCAGCAGCAATTGCAGTTGCAACAGGAGTTCTCTCCTGTTCAATAATGAGTCTTTATCAATATTTTAAGTATGGTGGTGATGTTGATAAATCATTTAGCCAGTGGCTTGAAGAGGTTACAACCCAACCACAGATAAGCTATGCACTTGCTTCTAGTATGATTACAGTGGGAACTACAATGAAAAGATCTCCGGTTATTACAGGTTTGACCATCTGTGTTTTCTCTCTTTATAAGGTAATTGATATGGTAAAGCCCATGTTGAAAAAATATAATTTTGATGTTTAGCCTTGTCGGCACGACTCCTTTTGTGAAATAATAGAATATGTTAAAAATATTTATCATAAATTATTTTACAAGGAGTTTTAAGCTATAGCTTAATAAAAAAAATATGACAAAACAAGAATTAGAATTGGATATCAAGACAAGATTTCTAAGATATGTCCAAGTAGATACACAGAGTAATCCAGATTTAGTAATGGAAAATCATCCATCAACAAAAATACAATTTGATTTGATCTATATGCTTGAAAAAGAATTGATTGAATTAGGTGTAGATGATGTAAAGGTTACTGATACCGGAATTTTAATTGCACATATTAAAGGTAATATATCAGATGCTCCCTGCATTGCTTTGATGGCTCATGTAGATACATCTAATGATGTAAAAGGAAATGGAGTCAAACCTCAGATAATTGAATCCTATGATGGTGGTAATATTGCCTTGAAGAGTGGTCTTATAATTTCTAAAGATCAAAATCCTCAACTATCACAATACAAAGGTGAAACCTTAATTACATCCGATGGAACAACTCTTTTAGGTGCTGATGATAAAGCCGGAATTGCTGAAATCATGAGTGCTGTTAAGCAACTTGTAGGTGATGATGGTATCAAGCATGGTGATGTTGAGGTAATATTTACATGTGATGAAGAAACCGGTTGTGGTATGGATGTTTTTCCTTATGATGATATTCATTGTGACTACTGCTATACAATTGATGGTGGGACACGTTATGAAGTTGAAACAGAATGTTTCAATGCATCTCATGCCAATGTAACAATAACTGGTAAATCTTATCATACAGGCGATGCTAGAGGCCGGCTTGTAAATGCATTAACTGTTGCAGCTAAGTACATAGCATCTCTTCCACAATCAGAGAGCCCTGAAGCAACTGATGGTAGATTTGGTTTTTACTGTCCTCTTAATATTAAAGGTCATCTTGATGAGGTAAAGCTTGGAATTTTCATGAGGGATTTTGATTTAAGTGAGCTAGAGAGACGAGAAAATGTACTAATTAATTTGGGATCAAATCTTGAATTGCTCTACCCTGGAGCAAAAATAAATGTTGATATCAAAAAGCAATATTACAACATGGTAGAGGTTTCTAATAAAAATCCTAAGGTGAGAGAAAGCATCTTTGAAGCCGGTAAGAGACTAGGATTTCCTTTATTTGATTCAATTATTCGTGGTGGAACAGATGGTGCAAGAATGGCAAATGATGCTGGAATTCCATGCCCAAATATTTTCACAGGTGGACACAATTATCATTCGTTAAATGAATGGGCGGCTTTACCTGCTATGGTTGATTCAGCAATATTGATTGTTGAAATATTGAAGATTGGAGCAGAAAAATAATGATTAAAAAAGCTCTCTCTTTGCTTGTTTTTTTATTTTTATCAATTTCAATATTTGCAACATCATTAAATATTAGTTATGATGTTCCATCAAAATTGAGTGATGGTGTGGAACAATGTGTGAAAGAGGCTTTTGATTTGGTTCTTTCTCCTTATATAATAGTAGATGCTGATGATTCTGATGTACTTTATTTAGCTGCTGATGCATTAGAATATAATGAAGAAGAAAATACCTTGAGGCTTAACTTTGATACCAATTATAATAATAAGAATTTAAATTTCAACATCAATATAATTAAGGCTGATAATGTTGATGATATTTTTATCATTTTAAAAGATAAAATTATATATGCTTATAAATATGATCTAGCAGGTCTGTTTGATAAAAGTGATGAATTGGTGATCGATTACTATACACCTTATTTAGCATCTTTTACCTTTGACGTTGATGATAAACCAGATGAATCTCAGTATTATTATGTTAGAAATAAAGCAGATAATATTGTAGCTGTTGCAAACATCAATACATTGTTTGATGAAAATGCTACTTTAAATATAATATCAAATGATGAACTAACACCAAATCTTAGATTAACAGAAGGTCCCCAAGGTCTATTATCAACATCAATAAGCTATGATTTTTCTGATAAATCAATTTTTGGATCCATTAGTTATACTTACTTTAAGGGTTTTATTCCTTTTTTAGCTAATGCAAATTTAATAGTTGAAGGTGGAGGTGCTTATAGCATAGATGATTCAACTCCTGGTGGATTTATTGATGTAGGCCTTTCTCTCGAACTTCCACTATCTGTTTTATTTGATGATGATGGTCTTTTTAAAAACTCCTGTGTAAGAGCTACTGTTCTTGTAGGAGCTGCTTATAAAGATGGAATTCACTTTAATTCAAAATATACCATTGGATATGGGATTTATTTATCAAATAAATACAATATTGAAGTATACTATGAAAATAATACCATGTTTACCTCACTTTCCGATTCTTCTTTTATTATGGGAATGAGATTTTCAGTGTTATTATAACGAAGGATAGGATACATGAAAAAAATATTTACTATATTATTAGCTTCTATGTTATTGCTTAGCTCCTGTGCCATTTCATCAACCATTGATAGAAATGTAAGTCGCCGTCCAAGTTGGATAACTGAAACATATTTATCTCAGACCACCATAAAATATATTATAACCAGTAGAGGCGCAGATGAGGATGAATCATATAGAATTGCATGCAATGCATTTGTCGATTCATTAACAAATTATCTTTCAATAAGTGAAAAAACTGCTGAATATAGAGAATCTTTAATCGATACGCTTGCAATACAAGATTATGGTATTTATAACACCACTCGATATTTAGAACCGACTGATGATGGAGTGAGAGGGTACTTTCTGTTTACTGCCGACAGGGAGAAAGTTAATGATAGGTTAAAAGTCAAAGAGAGTAATGTTGAAAGTGCTACCTTTGAGATTGGAAAACTAATTTCAACAGCAGATACTTATTATAAAAATAATAAAGATTGTAAAGCCTTTAGCTCTCTTATTGATGCCTACATAATAAGCCGGAAAAATAATATTTTAAATAAAAATATTGGACTAGATGATTTGCTAGCTAGATGTGTTTCAATTTTAGATAAAACAAAAATAGCAGTGTCTGATTTTAATGGTGAAGAATTGAGTTGTTTAATTGGAGTTACAAGACAGGTAGGATTGTTTCCTCCAAGTGTGTTGGATTCGAAGATAAAGATTAGTTATTCTTCCTTTAATCCAGAAATGAAAACATATCTTGAAACAGAGAGAATTATCCTTTCATCAAAGCTAGAAAGTTATAAGTTTGAACCAAAAAACAAATCAGTGTACGCCAATGGAGTGTTGCTTATTGAAGTGGATATTGATGAATCGTTATATAAACTTGAAAAATTGGGTTATATCGATGCATTGAAAAAACTAGAGAAAGCCAACAAATGTTATTTGTTATCCTACAATACCTTAAGTGATTTTAGAGGTAAAACCATAAAACTTGATGTATATGAAAATGATTTAAACGAAATCCCTTTATCCTTAATTGATGTATCAAATATTGTGGATGTATTGGAAGGGCTTGGAGCCGTTGTAACTGTTGATGAATTAAAAAGCGAATACAAAAAAACCTCAAGTATTGATAATGGTCTTTATGATTATCAAATTACATTTAAAAATGAAGTTACTGAAAAACTTGATGAATTAAGATTTGTTGTAAGAACAGCAGGATCTATTGAGGTAGCTGATCTTCAAAAAAGATCGGTAGTATATGTAAGTGATCCTTTTGAAACTGTAGCTAATGGAGAAACTCCTGAAATTGCACTAAAGAATGCCTTCAATAGTTTTGCACTTAAAGGAATATTTCTTCTTAAAGAAAACTTCTAATAAAACAAATTGCTTTTTTGTAATATTTCAGGATGATTTGTAATCATTCCCATTGGTTTGAATTCCATCAACCGTTTCGCCTCTGATATTGTATCCACACACCAAGGAAGCAACTTGTATTTATTGTTTGTTTTTTCAAATTGTTTATTGGTAACTTGAGTAAATTCTGGTTTGAGAATTGTACAGCTACAGAGATGAGCTCCCAAACCATGTCTTAGTGCTCTTGGAACTTCTTTGCTATCTCTATAAATTAAACCGGTTTGGAGCGCATGGTTGGATATATTTTCAAATTTCTTTATTAGGATTGGATTGAAGGAGCTTATCAAACAATTATATTCAAGTTTATATTCTCTAATTAATTTCCAGGTTTTTTTTGCAAGTTCTCTGTTGTATATGTTTGAATTCTTCAATTCAAGATCATATAAAACATTGTTGCCACATAACTCAAATACCTCTTTTAGTGTAGGTATTTTCGTTCCTTTGAAGTTGAGTGCACTGTTGATTCCAATATCAAGCTCTTTAATTTGGGAGAGAGTTAAAGATTTAATGTCTTTATTAACCCCAGTCATTCTTCTAAGATTTTCGTCGTGCATTATTACAATCTCTCCACTTTTACATAAATGTAAATCTGTTTCAATTGCTTTAAATCCTAGCTCTAGAGTCTTCTCAAAAGCTGGAAGTGAATTTTCTGGTGCATCGTGATGAACTCCACGGTGACAAAATAATAAAGGCTTATCATTGGTGTTATATGCTATACTCATGTATTTAGATTATGATAAACCTTTTAAATTAGCAATACATAAAATGTCCAATTCAATGTTGAATTGTCATTGTTTAATGTATATACTGTTAATTATTAGTAAATAAAGGTATATATCTTTAAATGGTTTTATTCAAATAATAAGATTATATTCTAGTGGTACAGGAGGATTTGATGTCAAATCAAAATTTATCTATTGGTGATGAACTCAACGGATTTAGTTTAGTCGAGATAAATAAACTTACAGAGTATTCTGGTATAGGTTATTTATTTAAACATATAGCAACTGGATTGGAAGTTTATCATGTTGCAAATGATGATAAAGAATTATTTTTTTCTTATATTTTCAATACAATTCCTAGCAACAACAGTGGAGTAGCTCATATAATTGAACACAGCGTGTTGGCTGGTTCCAAGAAGTATCCATTACGTGATCCTTTTATTGCAATTCAAAAAGGTAGTGCAAATACTTTTATGAACGCAATGACATTTCCAACTAAGACCTTGTATCCAGTAGCAAGTCCATTAGAAAAAGACTTTGATAATATATTCAAGGTTTATACAGATGCAGTTTTTGCTCCTTTATTAAGAGAGGAGACCTTCATGCAGGAAGGTATTCGTCTAAATTCTGATTCAGATGGTGCCTATTCCTTTAAAGGTGTTGTATTTAATGAAATGCTAGGTGATCAAAATGATGCAGAATATCAAACAAACTCTTCATGTATTCGTCTTTTATACCCTGATACTCCTTACTCTTATAATTCAGGTGGAGAACCACTTGATATTGTAGATTTGAATTATCAAAAGTTTAAAGCTTTCTATGATCAATACTATCATCCTACAAATGGTAAGTTGTTCTTGTATGGTGAACTTGAAATTACAAAGTATCTAAATATTCTTGATAAGGAATACTTAAAATCCTTTGCCAAAATCAACATATCTCCTTCAAAGCTTACAGCTGACAGATGGGATGAACCTAGAAAAACTACAATCAAGGTACCAAGCAGTGATGAGGTACCCGGTTCCACTGTAGCTTTGGCTTTTGCTACCACTGATTCAAGTGATAGCCTTGAAGTTATAACTCTAGCTTTTATCTATGAACTTCTATTAGGTTCCAATGGTTGTCCTTTATATAAAAAGATGATTGATAAAGAGATGGGCTCTGATGTTTCAAATATTTCAGGTATCAGTAGTGATTACAATTTAATGCCATTAATTATTGCTTTTAGTGATGTAAAAGAGAAGTATAAAGGTGAAGATGTTGAAAAGTTCTTGATGACTTCTTTAACTGAAATTGCAAATTCAGGTTTTGATGAAGAACTTGTTGGTGCTACTCTTAAAAGATTAACCTTCCAAATCCATGAGAAACCAGAGCGTGGTCCAATGGGTATGATTGCACTAAGAAGAGCCCTTAGAGGTTGGCTTAGAGATAAAGCTCCTGTTTCAACTATTGAATACAGTAGAAGTGTTGAATTATTAAATCAGAAGATGAGTGAAAATCCAAACTATTTAACAGACTGGATGAAAGATAATATTATAAATAACTCTCATAGATTGTTATTGATAGCCGAGGCTGATGAAAAGAGTGTTGATAATTATCAAGCTCAGTTGGCTAAAAAATTAACTGATAGAACTGATGGGTTTACTGAAGATATGAAAGCTCAGTGCAAGGCAGAAACTATTAAGATTAATAAATTCTTGCTGAAGGGTGATAGTCCAGAAAGTTTAAAAACCATACCAAAGCTATGTATTGCAGATCTTCCTGAAAAAATTAGAAATATTGAGCATAAAACTGTTATTGATTTGCAGGTTCCAATTCATAAAGCTGTAATGGAAACAAACCAAATAGTATATTTTAATTATGCAATTCATGTTGAAGATTTCAGTCAAAGAGAGCTAATGTTGCTTCCTCTTTATACAAAAATAATTGAAAGTTGTTCTGTAGCTGATATGGATAAGACCAAAGTAATGACTGAAATTATGAACAATGCTGGAGGATTTAGCTTTGCTCTTGAAGGTGGCTCTGACAGTAATGGAAAGAGAGTTACCTGCTTTTTTGGTAGGGTAAAAATGCTTGAACTTGATTTAGAAGGTTCTTTGGTATTAACTCGTAAAATAATTCAGGAATCTCATGTAGATGATCACAAAGATATTTGGGAATCCATTGTTTCCTTTAGAGAATTATATAGATCAATTGCATCCAATTATGGCTATAGATTTGCATCATTATCAGCTGCAAGTATCTTTAGTGAAAGTGGAAAGGTAATGGAAGAAACAGTTGGTGTATCTCAATGGTTGTTCTTGAATTCTATACAACGAGAGGATGTAAGTAAAATTGCTAAAGAGTTAAAAGCAATCCAACAGAAATTATTCAATAGAAGACGTTACGAGATCCATTTAACCTGTGAAAAGAATGAAATGGCTATAGCTATGAAGAGTGTTCATACCTTCTTAAAAGCCTTTCCATTAAAGGAAGAGATTGTTAATAATTCAATTGAATATAATTTACCTGTAGGTGAATTTAATAACAAATCTGTATATTTACTTCCTGCTTCTGTTAATCATACAAGCTATGTAATTCCCGGTTCCCAATTAGGAACAAAAGAGAATTCTGTAGAGCGTGTATTATCATCTATTCTTACCGGTGGTGATCTTTGGAACACCATCAGAGTTCATGGTGGAGCCTATGGTGTTGATTGTCATGTAGATAGTCTTGAAAGATTGTTTATATTTATATCAGGAAGTGATCCTAATCTTGCTTCAACCTTTGAAGCATTTAAGAATTCTTTAATCCATTATTCAACGCTTGATGTAAAACAAGAGGAAATTAATGATGCAATCATAAGCAATGTTGCAAATGATTTAAGGCCATTTGGTCCTTCAAATAGTGCAATAATTGATTTTAGAAGAATCTTGTTTAAGATTTCTGATGATTTAAGGAAGGTGGCTAGAGAGTATATTCTTGAGGTAACCAGCGAAGATGTAAATAAGATTGCAACTGTGCTAAGAAATGCAGATAAGAGATCATCTGTTATTGTTGCAGATCCCTCTAGTCTTGAAAGAGATAAGGAGAAGATGGGATTTGAAGAAGCAAGAATAACTAAACTTCCGATTTAATATAATTGATTTAAAGATAATAAAACCGGAAAAGCTAATTACTTCTCCGGTTTATTTTGTAAGGTTTAAATATCTAGTAAATAGACTTTAATTGCTTATTATATAAGAGTCCACTTATTTTATAAATAGAGAAAGGACTTGTAATAATTGCAATATCAGAATCATTTGCTAAATCAATTATATCTTTGGTTACAAATTTGCCACGAGCAATTATGACATTTTTTATGTCACTCATAACGGCGGTTCTTACAGCTTGAGCGTTTGCTAAACCTGTAATTAGTAAAATATCTTCTTCAAGTAAAGTTAAAACATCACTCATCATATCACTTGAAAATCCATACTCTACTTCCTTGTCTATATGGGTGTTTCCACAAAGAATTTCACCAGAAATTGTTTCTACTACGTCTTTTATCTTCATGTCTCTAATTATAGCACCATTTATGGTTTTCTCATAGTATAAAAACTACAAACTCATAAAAAAAACTAAGCAGCTTATAACGTTATTTTTATTATATGATATTATGTAATTAGCGTTTATATTGGTAGTTAAGATCGAAAATAGCCGTTTTTTCTTTACTTATTGGTGTAACTGTTGTAATATTTTTATAAATCAAGTTTTAGTTCAATTTGGATATTAATTAGGGGTGAGAGATATTCAAGTATGTTCTAAAACTATACCCCTGCAACGGCAATGAAAGGAAAATAACCGTGAAGATAGTCTTAAAAACTACATTATCTATGTTTTGTTTACTGTTTGTGAGCACCTATATTTATGCTCTCCCCTCTGCTGAAGAACAAAAAAATAGCAGGAGTACCTCCGCAATAGTAAATGATGCTTTATCTGATAAAGATTCGCCCAGTATTACAGTCCAAGATGAGAGCTTTGTTAATCCTCTTTCTGATTTACCTTCACCAACAACAATTACTGAAAAATTTAGCTATGCCTATGCATATATTCTTTATCTATCAACTCAGAAGCAGGGTTATGATTTAGATTCCATCTACTTTGCAAAAGGGGCACTTGATGCAATGAATAGAAATGGCATCTATGAAGAGGCCGAGTTAAATATAATAATGCAGGACATGCAAGAAGCAATGTTAACCAAAGCATCTACACAATTAGGAAAACTTTTAGCTAAGAATCTTGAGGAGGCTAATAATTATCTTGTAATGAACAAGGAACTATCTAAGGTAAATGTTACAGATAGTGGTCTTCAATATAAAGTATTAGAAGCTAGTGAGGGAGAAACTCCAAAATCTGGTCAGCAGGTTGTTTTAAACTATCAAATTCATCTAATGGATGGAACTCTTGTTGGTCAAAGCTATGGGGACGATGCTTATTTGGTGGATAATAATATTCCAGGTTTTGCAGAAGGGCTAACGCTAATGCAGGTTGGATCAAAATATCGTTTCTGGGTTCATCCTGATTTGGCATATGGTGCACGAGGTGCAAATAATATTGAGCCAAATTGCTTGCTAATTTTTGATGTTGAATTAAAATCTATTGATGATGAGGTAGTGGTTAATTCACTGAAAATAAAGTAAGATTTAATTAAGATTTATTTAAAAAAGGGGATTATCTATCATGAAAAAAGGTTTTTTTAGTAAGAATTTTATATTTACAATGATTTTAGCCATTCTTATGGTTGTCTTTGGTGTTTATATTTCAATACAAAGTCAGAGTTTTTTAAGCATCTTACTTTTCTTATTTGGTGCTATTAGTGTTATCAATGGTATAAAAGAATTCATACTTGTGTCTAGGTTTTCCGATTATAAATCTACAAGAATTGCATCAATCATAAGTGGTATTACAAGTATAGTAGTTGGTGTGTTTATAATGGTATATCCATTTGTATCTCAACAGTTATTAACAACCATTATTCTTTACTTATTTGCTTTCCAATTAATTATAAGTGCATTATCTAGAGTTATCGGCTCCTTAACTGTTAAGAAAAATAAACTTGAAGGGTTTACTTTGTCATTGATACCAGCTGCATTTAATATAGCTATTGCCTTGTTATTTATATTGTTTCCAGATTTTGTTACCACCTTATTTGTAAGAATATTTGGAATCATTATAATTATTTATGGAGCAGGACTTTTCTTTTGGTCCTTTAGAATGAGACAAGTTGAAAAAGAATTTGCAAATAAAGAAGTAGAAGGAGATGCAGAAGTAGTTGAATAATTAGTTTGTATAAAATATGTATACTTATGCATTTTTTGGTATTGACAATTATTAGACTTATATGCAAAATAAAGTTATGAAAATTAATAGAACACAATTACATCATCTACATATGTGTGTTAACCGACCTTAGTGGTGTGGACTATTTGTCATACTCAAGTCTCCGCTATTAGCGGGGATTTTTTTTTAATAAATTTTATATGAATAAGGATACAAAATGGAAAATTTAAGAATTGCAATTCAAAGCAAAGGTAGATTGAGTGAGAAGTCTTTAGCAATAATAGAAAAATGTGGTATTAACTTTGGAAATGATCCACGAGTATTGAAGGAAACTGCATATAACTTCCCACTAGAATTTCTTTTCGTTCGTGATGATGATATTCCGGGTTATGTTAAAGCTGGTATTGCAGATATTGGTATTGTAGGTAGAAATGAATTTGATGAAAAGCAGATTTCTCTCGATGTTATAAGAGACCTAGGATTTGCAAAATGTAGATTATCAGTTGCAGTGCCAAATTCATTTGATTATAAAGGTTTGAAAGATCTTGAAGGACTTAGAATTGCTACAAGTTATCCAAATATACTTGATGGTGTTTTAAAAAAGAATGGTGTTAATGCAACCTATGTTAATGTTTCAGGTTCTGTTGAGGTAACTCCGGCAATTGGTGTAGCTGATGCAATATGTGATCTTGTAAGTACAGGTACCACACTGAAAATGAATGGACTCAAAGAAGTTGAAGAGATTTATAATAGTTCTGCAATTATGGTAATGAATCAAGAAATAGACTCTGAAAGAAAGGCCATTCTTGATAAACTGCTACTTCGAATTGATAGTGTAATTAGAGCAAGGAATTATAAATATGTAATGTTCAACCTTCCTGAGGAGCATATCAGAGAAGCAGCTAAAATTGTTGGTGGTATGAAATCTCCAACAGTTACAAAGTTGTTTGATTCTGATTGGGTTTCTGTTCAAACAGTTGTTGCTGAAGATAAGTTTTGGAATGTATTTGATCAACTCATAGAGCTTGGTGCTGAAGGTATCCTTGTAACCAGCATTGAAAAGATGACGGAGTAATATAATGGAAATTAAGAGCTATTATAACCCAAGCAATGAAGAGTTAAAGCAAATTGTTTCAAGAAAGCTATCAGATGATTCTAAAATAAATGAATCAGTTGTTGAAATACTAAAAAAAGTAAAGCTAGAAGGTGATGATGCCATTAAGTATTACAGTGAAAAGTTTGATGGTGTGATGCTTGATAGAATAGATGTTTCTAGCAAGGAATTTGATGAAGCAGAAGAACTGGTTTCAGTTGAAATGAAAAGATCTCTTCAAGAAGCATCAAGAAATATAATAGCTTTCCATAAGGTCCAACTTCCAATTGGAGAGAAGGTAAGTGTTATGGATGGAATAGATCTTGAGCGAAAGATTGTTCCAATAAATACTGTTGGTCTTTATATTCCAGGTGGAACTGCACCTCTTTTTTCAACTGTATTGATGCTTGCCTTACCAGCAAAGGTTGCAGGTTGCAAAAACATTGTTCTATCAACTCCTCCCATGAAAAATGGTAAGGTAAATCCTATTGTTTTGTATGCTGCAAAGTTATCTGGTGTTACAAAGATGTACAAAATAGGTGGAGCTGGTGCCATTGCAGCTATGGCTTATGGAACAGATACCGTCACAAAGGTTGATAAGATTTTTGGACCAGGTAATCGATATGTTAGTACTGCGAAGATGCTTGTATCCTCCTTTGTTTCAATTGATATGCTAGCAGGTCCTAGTGAGGTGATGGTTATTGTAAATCCCAAATCAAATCCAGCATTTGCTGCAAGTGATTTTCTCTCGCAAGCAGAACATGGAGCTGACAGTCAATCTGTTTTGACCATCATCTCTGAAAAAGACGAAGGCGATAAATACAAGAAGCTATTTATTAAAGAGTTGAACAAGCAATTGGATACTCTTCCACGACATGAATATTTACTCCCATCGCTTTCAAATTCTAAAATAATTATTGCACCTGATGTAAAGAGAGCACAATATGTGGTTAATACCTATGCTCCTGAGCATTTGGTGGTGAATCTACAGCTTGCACGAGATTTTATTGAAGAAATTAACAATGCTGGATCAATTTTCTTGGGGCCTTATGCCTGTGAGAGTGCTGGAGATTATGCAAGTGGTACAAATCACACCCTTCCAACAAGTGGATGGGCTGTAAGCCAGAGTGGAGTTAGTACAGATTCTTTTATAAAGAAGATTACAGTGCAAAGCATAAGTAAAGAAGGCTTAGAAAGTCTTGGTAAGACTATTGTAACAATGGCAGAAGGTGAGGGCCTTAGTGCTCATGCAAATGCTGTAAAGGTTAGGATTGGAAAATAATATGAAAGAATTCTTAAGAAAAAATATTAGAGAACTTGTGCCCTATAGTTGTGCAAGAGATGAATTTACAGGTACTGCTGAGGTCTATCTTGATGCAAATGAAAACTTCTATGATTACAGTGATTTTGGATATAATAGATATCCAGATCCACTTTGTAAGGAATTAAGACTTGAAATTGAGTGGAAGATGAATCTTCCTTTTGATAACACCGTTATTGGTAATGGCAGTGATGAATTGATAGATAATTTAATTCGTATGTTTTGTGAGCCAAATAGAGATTCAATTTTGGTGATGCCTCCAACATATGGTGCCTATAAGGTATTTAGTGATGTAAATGCAGTTGAATGCAAGACACTTCCATTAAATGAGGATTTTTCCATTGATCTTGAAGGATTCTTAGAAATATCAAATAGCAATAAAGAATCCATCAATCAATGCAAGGTTGCATTTGTATGTTCTCCAAACAATCCAACAGGTGAATCCCAAAGCCTACAAACAATTGAGGACATGGCAAGCATCTTTGAAGGTATCCTTGTTGTTGATGAAGCCTACGCTGAATTTAGTGATAAAGAAAGTGCTACCACACTTGTTAAAAAATACGATAATTTGGTTGTTTTAAAAACCTTTTCAAAATGCTGGGGTCTTGCAGGAGCAAGACTTGGAATAATGGTTGCAAATAAGGATTTGTGTGAATTAATGAACAAGGTAAAAGCACCATATAATGTAGGAATTCCTGCACAAAAAGCTGGACTTGATCAATTAAAATTCAGTGATGAAATCCTAAAAGATAGAGATAAGGTGGTTCAACGAAGAGATGATTATAGTTTGAAATTTTCATCTCTTGATATTGTAGAAAAAGTATATGAGAGTGATGCTAACTTCCTATTAATGAAGACAAAGGATAGCAATAAAATCTGCAATATATTGCAAGAAAAGGCAATTGTAATTCGTAATAGAACCAATGATCTTAATTGCAAAAATTGTATAAGAATTACCATTGGATCTGATGAAGAGTGCCAGAGAGTATTTAAAGAATTAAGTGAGATAAAATTATGAAAAAAGTAAGTAACAAACCCTTTCTTCTTATTGATAGAGATGGTGTTGTGGTAAAGGAAATGCAGATAGATACATTTGAAAAAATTGTTTACAAACCTGGAGTATTTAATGGTCTATCACAGATTTGCAGAGAAGGAAACTTTGAATTGGTGCTTGTTAGCAATCAAGATGGTGTTGGAACTCCCTCTTTTCCCTTTGAATCTTTTTATGGTCCACATAATAGAATAATCCAAACACTTGAAGGCGAGGGGGTATGTTTTGATGATGTCTGCATTGATTTTTCCAATCCTGAAGATAACTGTCCTGGACGAAAACCTAAAACAGGAATGCTTGGAGAGTACAAAAACAATGGTTATGATTTACAAAACTCCTTTATGATTGGTGATAGATTATCAGATATGAAACTAGCTCGCTTCATGGGTATTAAAGGAATTTGGTTTACCTACAGTGACATCTTTGAAAAGACAAACATGGTACCTGAACTTATACCAAGTATAGAAGAGTATGAGGAGCTCAAGGATACAATAGCCCTTCAATCAAACAATTGGCTTGAGATTGCAAATTTCCTTATAGGTAAAGATAACAGACTTGCAAGAACTGCATCCATTTCTAGAAATACAAAAGAAACTAAAATAGAATTATCTGTAAATCTTGATGGAAGTGGTAAGGGTGACATTACTACAGGAATTGAATTCTTTGACCATATGATGGAACAGGTTTTACGACATAGCAATATTGATATTGAACTCAAAGCTGAGGGGGATCTTGGTGTTGATGAACATCATACCGTAGAAGATATAGCAATAGTACTTGGAACAGCAATAAGACAGGCTCTAGGGGATAAGAGAGGCATCTCTCGTTATGGTTTCAATCTACTAACCATGGATGAGGTATTGGCACAATGTGCACTTGATTTTTCAGGACGTCCTTATTTTATTTGGGATGTTGATTTCAAAAGAGAGTACATTGGAACCTTTCCAACAGAGATGTTTGAACACTTCTTTAAATCTTTCAGTGATGCAGCTCAATGTAACTTAAACATAGCTGTATCCCAGGGAAATTCCCATCATATGATTGAAGCAATTTATAAATGTTTTGCAAAAGCAATAAGACAGGCCATCTATAGATATCCCTTTTCAAATGAATTACCATCAACAAAAGGTATGCTATAATAGCTAGCACAACTGAGTGGGAATAGACATCAATTCTTTTAAGTATAATTTTGTGATATTTTTAATGGTGAAAGTAGTAGAAATAAGATGATGGATATTGCATCCAGCATAAATATTAAATACCATATCGTGAGGACACAGTGATAGCAATAGTTAAATATAATGCAGGAAATATTCAATCTGTTTTATGCGCATTGAACCGTCTTGGTTATGATGTTGTAGTAACAGATGATATTGATACAATTAAAAAGGCCGACAAGGTAATATTCCCCGGAGTTGGAGAGGCTTCAACTGCAATGGAATATCTTAGAAATACAAGTTTAATTGATACCTTGAAAAGTTTGAAGCAACCTTTTCTTGGAATATGTCTTGGAATGCAACTTCTATGCTCTGGAAGTGAAGAAAATGATTGTAGTTGCATGAATATTTTTACAACTCCAGTTCTTAAGTTTAAAAAAGATGCAGGAGTTAAGATTCCCCATGTAGGTTGGAATAACATTACAAATTTAAAAGGTGATTTATATAAAGGTATTGATGAATCAGCCTTTGTATATTTTGTTCATAGTTATTATGTTCCTTTATGTAAGCACACCATTGCCACTTGTAATTATGCAGGTGTTGATTTTACAGCTTCTATGAAAAAAGATAACTTCTATGCAACTCAATTTCATCCAGAGAAATCTGGAGAGGTTGGAGAGAAAATATTGAAGAATTTCTTAGAATTGGAGAGTGACTAATGTATATCATTCCTGCAATAGATATTTTTGAAGGACAGCTAGTTCGCTTGAACCAAGGTGATTATGCAAGTGTAAAGCAATACGGATTATCTCCTGTCGATATTGCAAAATCATTTGAAGACGCTGGAATAAAGCATCTGCATCTTGTAGATCTTGAAGGTGCAAAAAGTGGCATGCCAAAGAATTTAAATATATTAGAAGAAATTGCAAATTCGACAAATCTTATAATAGATTTTGGTGGTGGTGTTAAATCAACAGATTCTCTTAAGAAATCCTTCAATGCTGGGGCCTCACGTATCACCTGTGGTTCCATTGCTGTTAAAAACAAGGAGCTTGTTCTTGAGTGGTTAGAAGAATATGGTGAGAGGAAACTCATCCTTGGAGCAGATTGTAGAGATAACATGATTGCAACTTCCGGATGGCTTGATACCAGTAATCTCGAGATTCATTCTTTTGTCACTTCATATTTAAATGATGGCTTTAAAAGAGTAGTCGCTACTGATATTTCAAAGGATGGTATGCTTAAAGGGCCTTCAATTGATCTATATAAAAGTATGATTGAAAAATGTCCAAAAAGTTTGGAGCTAGTTGCATCAGGTGGTGTTTCATGCACAGAAGATCTTTTTGAATTGAATAAAATTGGATGCTTTTCTGCAATAGTTGGTAAAGCTTTTTATGAAGGGCGAATCAGTCTTGAAGAGTTATCGAAGTTGGAGGAGAAATTCAATGTTAGCTAAAAGAATAATACCCTGTCTTGATGTACGGGATGGTAGAACAGTAAAAGGTGTTAACTTTGTGAATCTTCGTGATGCAGGGGATGCGGTGGAGCTTGCTAAGACATATAGTGATAAAGGTGCAGATGAACTTGTTTTTCTTGATATAACAGCAACGGTCGAAAAAAGAAAAACACTTACAAATCTTGTTAAAAACATATCAAAAGCAATAAATATCCCATTTACTGTTGGTGGTGGAATAAATACCATTGAAGATGTTGATGCCCTTCTAAGTTGTGGTGCAGATAAAATTTCAATAAATTCAATTTGTGTTACGAACCCAACAATCATCACAGATATGGCAAAAGCCTTTGGTTCTCAATGTGTTGTATGTGCTCTTGATGTAAAACGAAATGATATATTTAGCAAGAATGGACTTGAGGGCTGGGAAATCTACACTCATGGAGGCCGCGTTGCAACAGGGATTGATGCATTTGACTTTGCACGAGATGTATATAATAGAGGTGCTGGAGAGATACTTTTAACTTCAATGGATAGTGATGGTTGTAAGAATGGTTTTTCTTTGGACCTTACATCACGTATAAGTAAATCTGTATCAATTCCAGTAATTGCAAGTGGAGGGGCTGGTAACATGGAACACTTTAAGGATGTATTTACGACAGGATGTGCTGATGCAGCACTTGCAGCATCTGTTTTTCACTTTTCAGAGGTGGAGATAAAGGACTTGAAACGTTACTTATATAATAATAAGATTAGTGTAAGACTATAGGAAGAAACATATGATAACTTTAGAACAAATTGATGAAATAGATTTTGACAAATCAGGTGGTCTAGTACCAGCTATTATACAAGATGCAAAAACAAAAACCGTATTGATGCTTGGTTTTATGAGCAAAGAATCATTAGCTCAAACCCTTAACTCAAACCTTGTAACCTTCTGGTCTAGATCTAGACAAGAATTGTGGACGAAGGGTGAAACAAGTGGTAACTATTTACAATTAAGAGATATTAAGTGGGATTGTGATAAAGATACTTTATTGGTATATGCAATTCCTAATGGTCCAACTTGCCATACAGGTGCCGATACTTGTTTTTTTGAAAAGAATTCAATTGATGATGTTGTTACAAAAGATTTCTTATTTTATCTAGAAAAAGTTATAGAAGATAGAAGAGAGTTTCCTGTAGAAGGTTCTTATACAAATAACTTATTTTCTAGAGGGATAAAGAAGATTGCCCAGAAAGTTGGGGAGGAAGCAACAGAGGTTGTAATTGAATCCCAGCATGATAAAAAGGATTTATTGGTCAACGAAGCAGCTGATTTATTGTATCATCTTCAGGTTCTTCTAACTTATAAAGAAATAAAATTGATGGATGTCTTGGAATGCTTAAAAGAAAGACATTCTTAGATTAAATATTTTGAAATTTATTAAATAAAAAAGGGGTGGACCTATCCACCCTTTTTCTGAACATGGACGATTTAAAAGAAATCCTCCAACGATTTTAACTCGTGGTTGTCATTCATTGAGTGAAAGTCTTCCTCATCAAATATAAGGTGATCTATAACCTTTATTCCAACTATTTCTCCACAGCTTCGCATTCTCTGTGTAACTTTGAAATCATTCTCACTTGCATTAAGATTTCCTGATGGATGATTGTGTGTAAGTATTACTGCAACTGCATTATGTGATATTGCTGGGGAGAATACTTCTCTGGGATGTATCAAGCATTCATTGACTGTTCCTATAGATGCTACATCTACCGATAACACCTCATAAGCGCTATTAAGCGACAGTACAATGAATTGTTCCTGCTTTCGTGTAGAATAATGCCTTATTATATTGAAAGCATCTACAGGCTCAAGAATCTGTCTCTTCTTGTTTGTAGTTCGTCTCCGTCCAATTTCAAGTGCGGCACAAATCAAGCTGGCTTTTGCAGGACCTAGTCCCTTTACAGAAAGCAAATTATCGTAGGATACATTGTTGTTCTTATCAAGAACAGTGATAACATTTCTTGCAACGTTTGTTACATTGTTATCCTTTCCTCCAGAACCTATAAGAATTGAAACCAATTCTTCGTCAGAAAGAGTTTCCTTTCCTTCATTTTTCATTCTCTCTCTAGGCCTCAATTCTACAGGCATATCTGCAATTGTCAAAAAGTTGTTTTGTTTTATTAAGTATTTCATCCTTATTATAATGATATAACTTGCTCCTTTGCATTAAATGTGGTAAAAAAAATACATGAGTGATGTAATATATCGTATTGGAGATCTTGCAGAGAAAGCAAATGTAACAATTAGGACTGTAAGATATTATGAGTCACTAGGTTTGTTAGCAGCTTCTTTCAGATCAAAGGGTGGACAACGTTATTTTGAAGCGAGAACCTTGGTTGTACTAAGGCGTATTATTGAGCTTAAAAACCTAGATTTTACCCTTGATGAGATCAAAGCAATAATTAGCCTAAAAGAAAATGATAATGACGGCTCGAAAAGAAGAATTGAACTTTTACAACAATACAGAAATAAATTATCAATTGCTGTGGATAAAAAATTATCCCTGGAATCTAAAATAGATGGATTTACCTGGCACATAAAGCAGCTTGAAAGTGCACCAGATTTTAGAGAATGTCCTGGAAAGGACTGCAAGAACTGCAAGTTTCGAAAAAAATGTATTTTCTATAAAGAACAATTTGATTAAATAAAAATATAACCGAGCAAAATGACTCGGTTATTATATTATCAAGTTTTCTTGATGAATGTATGGCCACAATTAGGGCACTTAATTTTAATCTTACCTTTATGTTTTGGTACTCTACATACTGTATCACATTCGGGACAAACAAAAAATTTATGTGTTTTTGATTCTTTTGCATAGTATTTTTGATCTTTAAACCATTGAATTATATTTTTGTGCAGGTTTAATAATTTGTAATTTTCAGCAGCTCTCTTTGATTTGTCCTTTGAAAAAAAACGGAAAATAGCCATGCTCAATGCGATAACGCTGACGAATTGAAGTACTGCGATTACCACAGGTATTCCTATCAATAGGGATGTTATATTGATTATCAATGAAATGATTATATAGAAAAGTCCTAACTCATCATTGCCATTATGTGTTTTTTTAAATTTTATTGCCCATTCTTCTAAACTGTTTTTCATATTGTTAAATATGCTAATTAGTTTTTAAAAAAGCAACTGATTTTGGTGAATTAAATTTCTTTTTGCTAATTAAA
>CAYWGU010000041.1:0-13455 GCA_964457975.1 uncultured Spirochaetaceae bacterium
AAAAATTATTAAATAAGTGAGTTGTAGAATTTAACACCAATATCTTCACGATACCACTTGCCATGGAAGTTTATGTTTAGAATTGAGTTATAGGCTGCTTTGGTAGCATTAACAATGTTGTTAGATCTTCCAACAACTGTTACACAACGACCACCAGTAGTTATTATCTTACCACCCATTCTATCAACACAACCGTAGAAGAATAAAGGAATATCTCTTGAGAATGTATTCAACAGTACAGGAGATGATATTGTATCAAGTTCCTTGCCAATAATTGGGTTTCCAGGATAGCCTTCACTTGCAATAACAATTGCTGCACATGTATCATCGCTTGTTTCAAGTTTGAAATCTGATAATGTGTTGTTTTCCATTGCTTCCAAGATGTTTATTATATCTGATTGAATTAATGGTACAATTGCCTGTGTTGCAGGATCGTTTAATCTTACATGCATATCAACAATTGCAGGTCCTTTTGTAGGATGCAATACAATAGATAATGTTAAAACACCTTTATAGGCAAAACCTTCAGCCTTCAAACCTTCAAGCAATGGTTCAATTAACTTTGTTTTAATAACCTCGTTATCTGCTTTTGAAATTGGAACAGGACATATTGCACCCATTCCTCCGGTAGGTTTACCACCTTCCTCTGTTTTTGTGTATTCATTGCATAAAGGGAAAAGAAGATAACCATTGTTATCCAAGAAAAGTGTTGCAGTTAATGCAAGTCCTTCTCTGAAATCTTCTAATAAAATTGGATTTTTTTCCAATATAGGTTTTGCAAACTTCATCAAGGTGTTTTTGTCTGTGCTATCCAGCATAACTCGGCTTGGTGCCTGTGCATTTTTCTTTATGATAAAATGCTTGCCTTCATTTGCATTTAAGTATTTCTCAAGGCTTGATGCGTCTGAGAATAATTTATATACAGTTGTTGGTACCTTATGCTTGTTCATGAGCTCTTTTGCAAATGCTCGATCATTTTCAATGCGCAAGGCTTTTGATGGAGCACCAATTACTCTGATTTTCTTGTTGTTTAAAAAGTCAACAACGCCAGTTAGAAGAGGTTCTTCTGTTCCAATGAAAACTGTATCGATATTGTGTACAAGACATGCTCTATAAACGCTTTCTGGAGAAGATGGGTTAACATATTTTAGGTTAACTGCAATTGCTTCAGTTCCAACGTTACCATGGGCTACAAACAACCCTTCAATTAATTTGCTTCTTGAAAACAACCAAGTAATGGCATGATCCTTTGCTCCAGATCCTAAGACTAATACTCTCATATATATTGATTTCTCCCTTATTATCTTTAAAGTATCATTTGATGGGTTGGTGGGTCAATTGCCTACCAACCCTGATGGTTACCTAATTCTGGTATAAATGGCTCAATGCTTCCTCATAATCACCTAAAGACAGGGCTTTCATAATTTCCATTTTAACCCTTGAACTACCTGGGATTCCTTTCAAATAGGCGACACAATGCTTTCGCATCTCTCTTACTGCAATACTTTCACCAATATCATCACTCATCATAAATAATTGATGTTTAATAAGTTGTATTCGCTCATTAATTGATATTTCTTGGTAGGTGCCTGTTTTATCAAGTTCTCTTATTTGATTGAAAATGCAAGGATTTCCTATGGCACCTCTTGCTGCCATGATGCCATCAACGCCTGTGGTGGAAAGCATATTTATGGCATCTGCTGCATTGAAAATATCACCAGAACCTATTACAGGTATTCCTTTATATTCTTCATGAATAACTGAAGATAGATGGGTTAATCTATCCCAATGTGCAGTTGGAGCGTAGCCCTGAGTTTTTGTTCTTGCATGCATTGCAACAAGAGAGGCACCATTATCAATTGCAATTCGTGCAAAATCTAAGTAGTTCTCACTTAGAGCATCCCATCCTGTTCTAAATTTAACAGTTACTGGAATATCTGTATGAGAGGTTAAAAATTTAACCATGTCACCCATTATCGAAGGAGTTTTCATGAGTGCACTTCCCGCGCCATTTTTTGTAACTTTAGGTACGGGACAACCACAGTTTATATCGATGATTGTTGGGTTTGATGACAAAAGTGCATCAAAACCACGTTCTACAGAATCAACATTATCAGAAAAAATCTGAATGATAAAATCCTTTTCAATTTCTGCTCTCTTTAAAAGCCTTACAGTTCTTTCGTTGCCTCGTGCTATTCCCTCACAGCTTACCATTTCACTGCAGCTAATATCTGCCCCATTTTCAAGGCATAGGGTTCTAAAGGCCCTGTCGGTGTAACCGGCAAGAGGTGCTAGAAATAAATTTCCTTTTATATTTACATTACCTACTGTTAAAGGGTGCAGTAGATTGCTATTGTTATTCATGTTATATCCTCATGGTTGTAGGTGTTTTATAGTGAAGATATACCACAATAAACACCCTCGTTTCTAGTGTTTAAGGGCGTGTATATTTTGTTTATGTTTGACTTTTATCATATACCGTGATATTTTTAATTAAATGTTACACAAATATTTAACACAATAAAAATTAGGATAATTATGCGAAATAATAAATATAAAAATAAAGCAGAAAAAGAGGAGGAGGATGTAGCTACAAAACGTGGCTATATTTACCTGGTCAAAAACCCTGCTTCCAATGAGATGACACTATGTGCTTATAATCACACTCTCAAACGAGATCAAGGCGTTGTTTATGAAACAAGGTATGGTCAAGATCTTGGGTTTGTTGTCGGTGATGCTTCAAAATTAGGACAACCTTACAAGGGTGGAAATTTAAATCCCTGTGGAGCTTGCTCCTGTCCTGCCCTTGATGCTAAAAACATCGAAGCCGAGGAAAAAGATGAAGAGCTGGTATCTTTTGCTGATTATATGGAAAATGAATTTGATTCATCAGATGAAGGTTCCCAAAAGATTACTGAAAAGATTACACAAGAAATAAAAGAAATCTACAGTGATGTTGTTGAGCAAGAAGTAATTCCTGAAATATCACCTAAAGATGAAGTAGTTAATGATGAAATCATTGACGATGAAATCATTAACGAAGAAATTAATGATGATGAAATCATTAAAGATGAAATAAAAATAGATCAATCTCTAGAATCTGAAATCAAAGTTGATGAAGAAGAAATTGAGAAAGAAATAGAAGAAGAGGAAGAACTTGATAAAGAAATATTCCTCTTTAGAGATACTTCAAATACAGCAAACTGCAATGATGATGGCTGCGATAAGGTTGTTGTATCTGATGATGCAGTGTGGATTGAAAGACTTGCCAGTGTTGACGATATAAAAAAATATAAAGAATTATCACTTCGAGAGAATGATGCTCTAACACTATGTAGAGAGAAGATCAAAAAACATAAATTGGAAATGAAACTTGTAACAGCTCATTTCTTATTGGTTGAACCAAAGGTTGTTTTTTTCTTCACTGCAGACGTAAGAGTTGACTTCAGAGAGCTTGTAAAAGACCTTGTAGGTATCTTCAGGATTAGAATAGAATTACGTCAGATAGGCGTTAGAGATGAGAGTCGTCTTCTTGGAGGACTTGCTGTATGTGGTCGTGATTATTGCTGCCATGGAATAACTGATAAGTTGTTACCAGTATCAATTAAGATGGCTAAAGAGCAGAATCTGTCCTTGAATTCAATTAAGATTTCTGGTCCCTGTGGTAGACTTCTATGTTGTCTTGCCTATGAGCAGGACTTCTATACAGAGGAAAAATTAAAATATCCATCGGAAGGAAGTCGCATTAAAATTGGTAGAGATTTGTATCGCGTAAGCGAGGTAAATATAATATCAAGAAAAATATTACTTCAGAGTTCTGAGGGTGGAATGATGAGTATTGATGCAACCCATGTGTATTACAATTCGGATTCATCCTTTTGGGTATTGGAAAAAGAATATATGAAAGAATTATTAAGTGAGTAATTCTTTTAAGCAAATATAAGTAGGAAAAATAAATAATTTCTTATGCAAACTTAAAGTAGTGTATTGACCCTACTTATTAACTTGTGGTAGTTTAGGTATTTGTTGGCTATGAGCCAACTCATTTTGCACAAGAAATGAAAATAAACTAAATAATAATAAAGTAATATTTATTCGGAGGTATTACGGTGGCTAACAACAAATCAGCTAAAAAAAGAGTAAAACAGAACGCAGTTCGTAACATGAGAAACCGTGCACTTAAAAGTGCTGTTCGTACAGAAATCAAAAGATTTGAAAAAGCAATCCTTGAAAATAGCAAAGAAACAGCTAAAACATCAATGGATGCAAGTTTTAAACTATTAGATGGTGCAAACTCAAAAGGTGCTATGCATAAGAACACAACTAGTAGAAAAAAATCAAGAATGTATAAAGCTTATAGCAAACTCGCATAATAATTTTCTAAATAACCTGAATTCTCTGGTTAAAAATAATTACTATTACTAAGGAGTTTGTTCATGGCAGATACTAAAAAACTAACAAAAGCAACTATTATCGAAAATTTATATAATAAATTTAAAGAAAAAAATGCTGATACTGAAATTACAAGAGCAGATATTCATATGTTGCTTGACGAATTCTTCGAAGAAGTAAAAGATGGTCTAAAAAAAGATATGATCATTGAGTTAAGAGGATTTGGTACTTTCGAAGTTCACACAAGAAAACAACGAGATCGTGCACATAATCCTAAAACAGGTGCACCTGTAACTGTTGATACTCATGGGGTAGCTTTTTTCCGCCCTGGTCGTGAATTAAAAGAAAGAGTTTGGAACCTAAGAGGCTAACTCTCCTTCTTCATCATTTTTGGAGAAATAAGTTTGATTGATTTATATTCAACCAGAAACCTCAGGACTGTGTGTTCTGAGGTTTTGTTTTTAATAATATCAGCCTTTGTCTTTGCAGCATCCTTTCCAGGATTTTTGTTTTATGAAGGCTTTTCGTTATTGGCATTTATTGCCTTAATACCAATGTTCACCGTAATCCATAACACAAAGTGGTCACTCACTCCTGTATATGGTTTTCTTTATGGAATGGTTTTTTACCTATTATTCAATTATTGGTTGAAGTCATTTCATCCGTTGGCAATTATAATTGTTCCAATTATAAAAGGCGGAGAACTTTTGGTTCTGTTTCTTGTCTTAAAGTTTGTTGATACATTCTTTAAGAAACGTCGTTATCTATTGATGGCTGTGGTTTATACCGCGTATACCTATTTGTCACAAAATTGGTTTGCAGGTTATCCCTATGGAACCTTAGGCTATGCTGCCTATAATCTTCTACCATTTATTCAAATGGCATCAATTACTGGTGTTTGGGGAATCAACTTCATTATGGTTCTTCCTCAGATCTTTATTGGTATATATCTTGGTGAATATCTAAAAGATAATTCCTATGGCTTTAAAAAATACTTAAAAGAATATCGAATGGATGTAATTGTTTTTGCTATTTCTTTTGTTTTGATTATAGTATTGGGATTGTTATCCATGAATAAATGGAACAACAAAGAACCTCAAAAGGAATGGAGAGTTGCAACCATTCAGCATAGTGCTGATACATGGAAAGGTGGCTTTCTAACATACAAGAGGAACTTTAACAATCTTAGGATGTACTCTCTTGAAGCATTAACTCAAGATCCCGATATTGTACTTTGGAGTGAGACTGCCTTTGTCCCCTCTGTTGCCTGGCATGAAAACTATCCAAGTGATGAGGATACAACTGCACTTGTTGAAGAATTTGTTAACTTTGGAAAGGAATTATCTGTTCCACTGGTTACAGGTAATCCTGAAGGTGTTATCAAAGATCCAAGTCTTCCAGCATTGCTAGCAGATGGTAAATGGAATCGAGATGATTACAACAGTGTTATATTCTTTGAAGATGGTGAGATTAAAAACACCTATAGAAAGCAACATCTTGTACCCTTTACAGAATACTTCCCTTATGAGAAGCAACTTCCATGGTTGTATAAGATCTTAAAAGATAATGATTATCATTGGTGGCTTCAAGGTAAAGAGAGCGTTGTATTTACAACTGATGAGGATGTTAGGTTCTCGACTCCAATCTGCTTTGAAGATGTATTTGGTGAGATATCTGCTGGATTCGTTAAAAACGGTGCCAGTGTACTGCTTAACATGACAAATGATGGTTGGGCCAATAGCAAGGCTTCAGAAATGCAGCATGCTGCTATTGCTGTATTTAGATCTGTTGAAAATAGAAAGTCTACAATGAGATCAACCAACAGTGGTATTACATGCCTAATTGATCCAAATGGTAAAATTATAGATCCCATGATACCTTTTAAGGCTGGCTGGAAGATTTACACTGTTCCGGTTTATGATTCAGAGGTAGAAGGTTTTACCTTCTATACTGAGCATCCTAATTTGTTTGGAATCATAAGTGCATATATATCATATGTTTCTATTGGGTTAATGGTAATTTATCAGATTGTTGTTTATCTAAAAAAGAAAAAAAATAAGTCAGGTGAATAAAAATGGATTATAAAACAGCCGCTATTTGTGTTATTGGTACTGAATTAACACAGGGTATCATTCAAGATAAACATTCTAAGTTGATTTCAAGTGAATTTACAAAGTTAGGTATTCATACAAATTATATGATAATCCTGAATGATGATGGAAGCATTAATGATAAACTTGGAGAGATGGTAGAGGAAAGTGACATTGTGATTATTACTGGAGGTCTTGGACCTACCAGTGATGATATGACACGAAAGTCTGTAGCAGAGGTTGCAGGTGTTGATCTCTATCAGGATGCAGAATCCTTGATATATCTAAAGAATAAAATGGGTGATAAGGCTCTTGGGGCAAATTTAATTCAAACAATGTTTCCCAAAACCTTTACGCCCGTACCAAATCCCTTAGGAACGGCTCCAGGGTTTAAAGGTTTTATAAACAAAGATGGACGAAGTGTTGCAGTAGCTGCAATGCCGGGGCCTCCACGTGAATTGAATGAGATGTTTTTTACACATATTCTTCCTTGGGTTTCAACTTTGGTTGATTGCAAGGAACTTGAGCGAGAGGAATATTCAACTTTCCTTATTGGAGAGAGCACCTTGGAAGAAGTTTGCCAGAAAAATAAAGTTGGTAATGTTCAATGGGGAACACGTTTTCAAGAATATAAAACAAGTTTCTTTTTAACTGGTGGAACAAAAGAAGAAAGATCCCAGATGTTTAAAAACATAGAGAGTGCTATTGGACCAAACTTAATTGTTAAGGGAAATACCACTGCACTTGATATTTTGGTAGATGATTTATTGCTCAATGGAGAAAGTGTTAGTTGCAGCGAAAGCTGCACAGGTGGTCTTTGTGCAAAGAGCCTAACTGATATTAGTGGTTCATCTAGCTACTTCTATGGTGGAGTTGTGAGTTATGCACTTGAAGCAAAGATGAGAATACTGGGTGTTAAGAAAGAAACACTTGATAGGCATACTGCTGTTTCCTCTCAGACTGTAGTGGAGATGGCTGAGGGCATTAATAAGATTTCCGGTACGGATTACTCATTTGCAACATCAGGTGTGGCTGGTCCTGCAGGAGGAACGGCTAAACAACCAGTTGGAACTGTATGGTTTGGCTTTGCCTCCAACAATAGAGCTCCTCAAGCTGTATGTCTTACTTTATTTAATGTTGGTCGTGAAAGTGTAAGAAGAAGAGCAACAACAGCTGCATTTATTTTATTGGAACAATACAAAAAAGGTTTTGATCTCAATGAATTAAGCAGAAAATGGAATTATATCTAAATTTTAACAATTTTATAGAATCATAAAAAGTGACTTTCAACTATTTATAATATCTTTATGCTTGTTTTTACTAAGAATAAATATCTTTACTTGACATTATTTTAGTGTGGTAATATATTTAAATAGTAAATTAAGTTTGAGTGCTAATTTAATTTAATTTATTATCAATCTGATTGGATTTATTCTTTTTTAAAAACTTATCAATTTTAAACATATTTTTCTAATCGTTTCGATGAATTCTAATTTCTTCTTATTTTTAGAGTTAAGAGCATAAAAATAATAAATATCTATAATAATTAAGAAAAATAAATAATATATTGCATATTTGAATATGTTTTGTATTACACAAATAAAAAATCTATTTAAAAAAAATGTTACCAGTTAATATAACAATATATTAATTCTTACTGGTTGCGTACGTTAATTTTGGAGTAAAAATATATGTCCGAAGAAAAGCTTGAAGAAGTTGCTTCCCAAATGCCACATGAGAACGAAGAAAAGAAAACCGTTAAGGGCGTAGAGAAAAAAACTACAGCAAGAAGAAAAAAAGCTTCACCTAAATCTGATGATGAAGTAAAACCTGTTAAAAAGAGAAAACCTCGTATAACTAAAAAGAAAGAACTTGAAAAAGATCTTATTGAAGAGTCTGATAATGCAAAAGTTGCTGATTCATCAAACTCAGAAGATCTCGAAAGAAAAATTCCTGTTAAAAAAGTTAGAGCTGCAAGAAAGACTGTTCGTAAGAGTGTGAAAGCAAGAGCTGCTACAATTAACGATGATTCTTTTTCCTCTGAAAATGTAAGTGCTGAAGCACCTTTAGAAAAAAACACCACTGAAAATTATCCTAAAAGAGAAAAGAAATCTCCTGTAAAATCAGAAGAAAAGAATTTTGAAGTTGTTGCAACAGAAATTAAGAAAGAGGCAAAACCTCAATCTGATTTTGATAGACCAAATAGCAATAGCAATAATAATAACAGAAGCAGAAGCAGAAACAACAATAGTAGCAGTAATAACAACAACGATGTTGATAACGATAATAACAACAATATCAATAGCAATACTAATGCTAATAGCAACAACAGCAACAGCAACAGCAACAGCAACAGCAACGATAGAACTCGTTCAAATAGTAGAAATACTAGACCTAATACTAGTCGTTTAAATCATCAAAAGAATAATAACGCCAATAATAATAATCCTAATAATAACAACAACAGAAATAAAAAACGCCGTGAAGAAAAAATTGAAGAAATAAATTTGATTGAGAATCCCGATGCACCACGTTTGTTATTGAATGATTATTATCATGTTGAAAATGAATTGCTTAGAAAACGAGGAATTGAGTTGGGAATGGATGAAGATTACATCTACGACTTCAAACGACAAGAAATAATAACAGAGATTTTAAAGGATCACGCCAAGAATGGTGGTGCAATTCTTGTAGAAGGTACTCTTGAAGTTCTTCCTGATGGATACGGATTTCTAAGAAGTAGCTTAAATAGTTACATTTCAGGTTCTGATGATATTTATGTTTCAGCAAACATCATTCGTTATGGTGCCTTGAAGACTGGCGACCAAATTGAAGGTCAGGTTAAAACTCCACGTGATAGTGAAAGATTCTACGGTCTTCATAAGGTTCTTTCTGTTGATGGTGCCGATCCTATCAAAGCTAAGAAAAGACCTAATTTTGATGATTTAATTCCAATCTTCCCTGATGATAGATTGACTTTAGAGAGTTCAGCTGATGAAGATGTATCTACAAGAATAATTGATTTGTTCTGTCCAATTGGTAAGGGACAAAGAGCTTTGATTGTAGCTCCACCTAGAACAGGTAAAACTGTATTGCTTCAGAAGATTGCAAATTCAATTAGTAGAAACAATCCTGAAATAAGCTTGATGGTGTTGCTTGTAGATGAAAGACCTGAAGAAGTAACTGATATGAGAGACCAGGTAAAGGGTGAGGTTATAGCTTCAACCTTTGATGAGCAAGCAAGTCGTCACGTACAGGTTGCTGAAATGGCAATTGAAAAGGCCAAGAGAATGGTAGAACATGGAAAGGATGTTGTAATTCTTCTTGATTCAATCACCCGTTTGGCTCGTGCTTACAACCAAACTGTTCCATCTTCCGGTAAGGTGCTGAGTGGTGGTGTTGATTCTAATGCACTTCATAAACCTAAAAGATTCTTTGGTGCTGCAAGAAATATCAAGGGTGGGGGTTCACTTACAATCATCTCAACAGCATTGATTGATACAGGTTCTAGAATGGATGAAGTTATCTTTGAAGAATTCAAAGGAACTGGTAATAGTGAAATTATTCTTGATAGAAAATTATCTGATAGAAGAATATTCCCATCCATCAATATCAAGAGATCTGGCACACGTCGTGAAGATTTATTGTTGCCTCCTGAGGAAGCAAGAAAGGTTTGGGTTATAAGAAATGCAATAAGTGATATGGAAGATTTAGATCAGACCCCTTTCCTTATTGACAAAATGTCCAAATCTAAGAATAATGAAGCGTTCTTAAATAGCATTAACACAAACGCTAAGATGTAGTTGAGAATAGAAGTAGAAAATTGTTTACTGTGAAGCGTAAGGCGTAGCAGTAGATTTATAATATATTGTCTTGGAGGCAAACCATGAAAGACGGAATTCACCCTAAATATGAATTAAAAGAAATACATTGCTCATGTGGTAATGTAATTAAAACTAGAACTACAAGTAAAAACGTTGAAGTTGATATTTGTTCAGCTTGTCACCCCTTCTTTACAGGAACTCAAAAACTTAACGATACAACAGGTCGTGTTGAGAGATTCAATAAGAGATACGGAATTAAATAATAATTCATTTATGCTGCTAGTTTTTAATGCAACTAGCGGTTTTTTTAGGTCCAATTACTCTGAATACTTAAAACATGTTAACCTCATTAGGACCGTTAATGTTTTTTTTTGTTGCTTTATATGATTTCTTAGATTAAACTGAAAGAAAAGGGAAGTAATGAAAACAATAGTTTCAAGACATAAAGCTTTATGTGAAAATTCAGAACCTGCGGTTATCGTACAGGCTCCTATTGTTTGTACGCTTTTTGGCGCATTTGCAGAGGCCTGTTTGGGATATTCTCTCCTGTCTTGTGGAGATTTATCAATCACCCTTTCTGTTTCAAAACGAAAAGATAATCTGGTAAAAGTATATAAATCTAATGGTGTTGATAAAAAGCGTTTTGCTTTAAATGCTTTACGCTTTAGAAAAGAAGATCGTTGGGCAAACTACATAAAAGGTGTTATAGCTGTATTCATAAAGGAAGGATACAAAGTATCTGGAATGGATTTCACAATAAGTGGTGATGGATTGCAAGCGGATAATATTTCTTTGAGTACCAGTCTTGCTACTGCAACTGCATTGGCTTTAAATAATCTTTATGAATTTAAATTCAGTCAACAAGCAATTGTAAGGCTTGTTCATCTTGCAAACACCACCTTCAATGGTGAGACGTGCAGGGTTGGGGATTTACTTACAGTGCTAAATGGAAGAGCGAAGGAACTGGTGTTCTTTGATCATCAACATTCAACCTATGAATACGTTTCCTTTCCTTTTTGTGAAGAAGGTGCTAAATACAAACCTATAATGTTTGATAGCAAGGTGCCCTCTCAAGCAATGATTGATGAAAACTTATATGCTCATGAATTTACAGTTGAAGCATTTAGAAAACTATATTCAAATTATAAGGATATTCCTATGAGGGATATTCCTGAAACAGACATCACCTCCCGAATAATTCCATTGGATGAAAAATATCGTCAGGTATGTGGTTATGTTCTTCGTGAAACGAAGTTAACTTATGATGCACTGCAACAGCTTAGAGCAAATGAACCTATTATGTATGGGCGATTGATGAATAGGGCTCAGGTAGATTTACGTGACAAGCTTGAAGTTACCTGTCCTGAAGTTGATTGGCTCACAAAAAGAGCAAGTGAGATTGAGGGATGTAAAGGTGCTAAGTTGGTGTTTAATGGTAATAGTGGTGCTGTGCTTGTTCTGATTTCAGAAGAAGCTCTTCCTAAATACATTGAACGTCTTGATGATTATGGTCATATATTTGGTTTTAATCCAACTTGGTCGATGTTTGTTCCAACTGAAGGTGCAAAGATATTATATTCAATTAGATAATATTTTACTGATACACCAGCTTTATTTCCCTTTCTAAAAAAAATTAATTCTTATTTTATTGTCAGTACCTCACAATTTCACTATATTAGTTGTGATGGACTGTCTTTTTTTAGTTGAAAATTTAACATTTTTTTTGTACTGTATGGTAGAAAAAGAGCTAGCCTAGTAAATTATTTGTTTCAAGTGATAAGTTTTAAATGAAATGATTAATTACCTTGAATAAAATGGTTCTTTAATGTATTGTTTACTAAAACATAGTGAAGCTATAGGAATTGAAAAATTCCTATAAACAACACATTTTAAGACTCGAAAAGAGCTTTAATTAAAATAAATTGAATATATGGAGAATTTAGAGAGCTTATTGCAATCTAAATAAAAAATAAGAGATGAGAATATTATTGACCAATGATGATGGTTTTAATAGTGAAGGTATACAGATATTGGAGAAAGTCTTATGTTCCTATGGACATGAGGTATTGGTTCTTGCGCCTTCAACTCAACAGAGTGCTACCTCTCATTGCATTACAATACGTAATGGTGTTCAAATAACAAGCTATGGTGAAAATCATTACCATCTTTTAGGTACCCCTGCAGATTGCATTCTCTACGGACAACGCACTGGCCTGATATCATCAAAAGATATCGATATGGTTATAAGTGGAATCAATGAAGGATCAAATGTTTCATCAGATATTCTTTATTCCGGTACCCTTGGTGCAGCTCGTCAGGCTGTACTTGAAGGCTTTAAAGCCATCGCTATATCCTGCAGTCCAAAAGGTATGGATTACACTACAGGTATCTTTGCATATGAAGAGGCTGCGATATTTACAGCAGAGCATCTAGAAGAATTTAAAGATTTATGTAGTTCAAACTCACTTGTAAATATTAACGTACCAAATGATGCAAATGGTGAATGGCTTCCTTGTGGATTAAGCTTCATTAACTATCATGATCGTGCCGTATTTGATAATGATATTGATTTAGATACTTTAAAAAATAATATTGGAACTTCAATTAATGTAAAATTAACAGTAGATCCAAGCAATCTTCCAACCATTGATAGAAACTTCTCTACAATCTATACAGACTTTGAAGCTTTAGAAAGCAACAAGATTTCTGTTAGCGTTTTAACTGTTTTATCTAATCTATCGACCTTGCACCAAGATTTAATGAATCTTGTTGGAGGTAATGTTGAATAAAATTACTGAAAAATGGGAAGGACATTGCAAACAATGTGGACTATGTTGTCATGAAAAGATCATTGTAGACAAGACTCTTGTAATTGATTTAGATAGTTATTGTGAACATTATGATCCAAAAACAAAAACATGTAATATTTATGCTCATAGATTTGTAGACAGCATTAGGTGTAAGAAAGTTTCACCATTAAAAGCAATGTTTGCACCATATCTACCACCAACGTGTGGATATGTAGAATGGGCCAAACTACTTCATATTCGCTTTTCAAGTGTTCGTATGCTTAGATTGATACATAGTAAGAGACCAAGTTCTACGGATGATCCAGATTCTGAATATCTACAGTACTTTAATGAGTAACA
>CAYWGU010000041.1:13465-22843 GCA_964457975.1 uncultured Spirochaetaceae bacterium
GAGCTTAACAAAATAAGTTAGGTTTTATAACTTTAGATTATAAAGAGGAATACAATGGATAACAGACTTGTTTATCTTGATAATAACGCAACAACTCAGATAGCCCCTGAGGTATGGAAAGTAATGGGTGAGTCCCAAAATTTATATGGCAACGCATCTAGCATGCATACATTCGGAAGAGAAGCTTCAATGGCACTTGATACTGCACGTAAGCAAGTTAGCTCTTTGATTGGCTGTAACCGTGATGAATTGATATTCACCAGTGGTGCAACAGAATCAAATAATACAGTATTTAATATTGCAAAAAATTTGATCGATAAGAAGAAAAATAATAAAACTAGAATTTTAACAACTTCAATAGAACATCCTGCTACAAGGGAAACTGTAAAATACCTTCAAAAGAATGGTTATTCAGTTGATATTATAGATGTTGATGAAACTGGTTTGATAATAATGGATGACCTTAAAGCTAAAATGGGTGATGACGTTGTACTTGTAAGCGTAATGGCTGCAAACAATGAAACAGGAACAATTCAACCAATCGTTGAAGTTGCTAAACTTGCTCATGAATATGGTGCATTGTTTCATACAGATGCAACACAAGCTATAGGTAAGATAAGAATAAACATGAGTGAAATGGGTATTGATTACCTAAGTCTTTCTGCACATAAGTTCTATGGTCCTAAAGGTATTGGTGTTTTAGCTAAAGTAAAGAAAGCTCCAATGGTTGCTTTTATTCACGGCGGAGAACAGGAGGGCGGTTATCGTCCGGGTACCTACAATAATCTTGATATTATTGGACTTGGTAAGGCCTGTGAAATTGCTGAAAGAGATTTGCCAACTGAAAGTGAAGATCTTTGGAATATGAGAGAAACTCTTAGAATAGGTATCGAAAAAACAATTGATAACGTTGTAATTAATGGAAATCAAGAACATTGTCTTCCAGGAACGCTTAACTGCTCTTTCCCAAGTGCAGAAGGTGAATCCATTCTACTTTATTTAGATATGGAAGGTATTGCAGTATCTACTGGATCTGCCTGTGCAACAGGTAGTCTTGAACCATCATATGTATTACTTGCAGGTGGACTTGATATTGAACTAGCACATGGTTCAATCAGATTCAGCATGGGTAAGTTCAATACAATGGATGATGTAGATTATGTACTTGAAAAATTACCACCAATTATTAAAAGAATTAGGGAGATGAGCACAAGATGAACAACGACAGTTTTATGAACCAATGGGTATATACAGATATAGTTAAAGATCACTTCATGAATCCAAGAAATATTTGGAATAGAGGTGATGAGTTTGAGGCAGATGGTGAAGGAGAGGTTGGCTCTCTTGCATGTGGTGACCAAATGAGAATTGGTATCAAGGTAGTAGATGATGTAATCGTAGATCTTAAATGGTTGACTTATGGTTGTGCATCAGCTATTGCAAGCACATCAATGATGACAGAGATGGCAAAGGGCATGACTCTTGAAGCTGCTTATCATATAACACCAGAGGATGTAACAAAAGCATTGGGTGGATTACCTAATCATAAGTTCCATTGTTCTGTATTAGGTGATAAATCATTAAGAGCTGCAATAGATGACTATCTTGAAAAGAATAACATGCCAAATCCTTACAAAAAGAAAGCCGTAAAGATTATTTGTGAATGCAATAATGTAACAGATCAAATGATTGAAGAATTGGTGAAGAATGATAAGGTTAAGAACTTAGAAGAGCTACAAGCACAAACCAATTACGGTACCACTTGTGGTAAATGTAAAGGTGAAGTTGCAGCTAAATTTGAAGAAATGATGCATATTTACGGTAAGTAAAAACTGTTATAATTTGACATGTTTTGTAAAAGTATGTATGCAATTATAATAAATTAATATATACCAATAAAAAATGTATATTCTAGATGGTATTGGTTGTTGTTTTAGTATGGGTAAGTTATAAAGTTTGTGGATTAAAATTACTGGATTTATTTAAAAATTCTTGACTTGACTTGACTTGACAATTCAAGGGTTGCGCTAAGTTGTTTAATTATATTCGATTAATAACTGACTTATGTGTTTAACTATTTTTAATAGTTTGATATATTAAATCTTAAAGTAAGGTAACTTTATTAAAAGTTATTTGTATGTTAAAATAAAATGTAAACTAAAATTATAAATTAAAATAATAGTTATGATTATTTATTTTGGATAATTAAATTATCGAATATTAAGGGAATAAGAATGTATAAGGTTGTTAAAAGGCTCGTAGATATAATTTTATCTGGAATTGCCATCGTATTATTATCTCCATTGATGATTGTTTTAGCAATTTTGGTTAAAATAAAATTGGGCAGCCCTCCTTTGTTTAAACAAAAAAGACCTGGGAAGGATATGAAAATTTATCAATATCATAAATTCAAAACTATGAATGATGAAAAAGATGAAAATGGGAATTTGCTTTCAGATGATGCTCGATTAACTGCCTTTGGTGCTAAGTTACGTTCAACAAGTTTAGATGAACTACCTCAGTTCTTTGATATATTTATGGGAAAGATGAGCATTGTTGGACCTAGGCCTCAAACTGTTGAAAATATAATGTTCATGTCAAAAGAACAAAAACAACGACAAATTGTAATACCAGGTCTTACTGGTCTGGCTCAAATAAATGGAAGAAATAACACCACCTGGGATGAGCGAGTTAAATATGATTTGGAATATATTGATAGACAATCAATTGCATTAGACATAAAAATATTTTTTATAACTATTAAGAAAGTATTTGAACAATCTGATATCAATCAAGAATCGAATGATAATAAATCAGCTACTTCTGCAACATTTGAGACTATGGGTGACTATTTACTTAGAACAAAACAAATTACAAAAGAAGAATATTTAAATACAAAATACCAAATATCAAAAAAAGCTTATATAACTAAAAAAAATACTCCTCAGTACTTGGTTTGTAATTATTTTGAATTTGAAACCGATGTGAATATTGTAAAATAGAACTTATCTATTATTTTTTGTAAAGTTCTATTAATAAACCTAATCTTCTCCAAAAATTCATTAGGGATATTGTTTGTATAAATATAAAGTTTTATAAGCTTTGGGATATAACATCTGTTAGGTTCTTTATGAGCCACCATTCTTTAAATTCTAAAAATTGCATTATTATGAACGTAACTAACTTATTTCTTTGATATTTTATATTAAAAAAGTAAGTTTCTTCAATTCCAATCAATTCCAATCAATTCTGTGTTTGGAAGTACTCCAATAGAAATAGTCTTAAAATAGATGAATATTGTTAAATAGTTCATTAATTTTCTTTTTACGTTTAGTGCAATGCTGATTAATTTTATTTTGCATGGATAAAACAAAACTCCTAACCTAGATTTAGATTAGGAGAAAGTTAGATAAGCAATGTTAGGGCTATTGGTAACTTTATTTTTTTCTTAAGTTACATTAAATTCACTTCCACCAATGAATTCTCTAATTAATGCATCCTTGGGTACCAATTCAGATGGAATTGGATATACTTTCTGCAATATGTTTAAAAGCCTTGTAGCAACAGCAAATGATTCCTCGTTAGATGGTTCAATTGTTTTGAGTAAAGACTCTACAATAGGCTTTAGAGCTCCTAGCTCGTAATCTACTGCAGAGTTAAGCATTACGTCTGCATTGTTTTGGTATGGGAATATATGTTTGTTCTCACCGGCATTAACATTGTTCCACATTCCAAGTGTAGTTTTAGCTGAAATCCCACGTGTCATGTGGTCTCTGGTTACTCTTCTAAGTATTCTATTATCTGTGGTACTTATTCTGTTATGATCATCGATATTTAATTGTGTTAGAGCTGAAATATATACCTTAAATGTGGTTTTATTATCAATATTAGGTAGAATGTTAGGATTTAGGCCATGAATTCCTTCAATTATGAATATTGTATTGTCTTCCATTTTGATAGGACTTTTCCTATTTTCTCTAATTCCTTTTTTAAAATTGAATATAGGTAATATTACTTCCTTTCCTTTATATAAATCTCTTATATTTTCTTGAAAGTATTTTAAATCCAAGGCTTCCATGCATTCATAATCTTTGTCTCCTTTTTCATCAAGGGGAATATTCTCTGAGTTTTTATAGTAATTATCTAATGATATGAGTATTGGCTTCTTTCCCATAACTGTTAGATTAATCCCAAGCTTATATGTAAATGTAGTTTTACCTGAGGAGGATGGTCCTGCAACTAATACTGATTTTATAGATCCTCTTTTCTCAATCATATCTGCTATGGCAGATATCTTTTTCCATTGAAGTGTTTCTGCAAGTCTTATGTAGCCTGATATATTGTTGTTCATGCAGTAGGTATCTAGCTGTCCAATAGATTCCATCTGTAAAATAGAATTCCATTTCTTGTATTCTTGGAATACTGAAAATAGCAATGGATTATCCTTGAAGGGTTGAAGAGTGGTGAAGTCACTTGATCTTGGATATCTTAGTAGCATTCCATTTTTATTATATTTTCTTAATTCCCATAGACTTAGAATTGAGGTGTTGTATGCAATTGGTTCGTTACTTCTATCCATGAAATCATTTAGACAATAAAGCTCTACATTTGCAGTATGTTCATATTTCAACACCTCCACTGTCTGACTAAAGCCGTTATTACGGTTAATGAAATAATCAACTGTCTTTTGATAAGGAACAGATTTAACGTTAATGTTTTCTTTTTCACTAATTAAGCGTCTCATTTCTTGTGAAATAAGAGCAACCTCTTCCTTTTTAATATCTTTTAATTTGTTGTAATGGAAATAGTATCCATCACCAAGGCTATGACTTATTCTAAGGCGACTGTCAGGAAATATTGTTTGACTTGCAGCACATAACAAATAACAGATGCTCTTTCGGTATATTCGTTTTCCTAGATTTGAAAATAAATATACGGGTTCAATTAAAGCATCATTGGTAATATGTTTTGATAAACTCATCAGTTCATAATTAACTTTAGCTGCAATTATTGGATTTTTTTGATATTCATCCTCCAATAAGATATCAGAGAAAAATAAAATACCTTTTATTGTTGTCCCACAAGGATAACAGAAAGTTTTATTGTGAATTGTTATTTCTATTGATTGATTCATATACTTATTTTACACTGAATTTGATAACTTACAAGTTTTTTTTTACCTATTGCCATTTTAATTTTGTAGAAAGGGTGATTGTGGTACATTATTTTAAATTTTTAATTATTGAAGTATACTGAACTAAAGGTGTTTAAAGTTATGGTTGAAGAGAGAAGCAAACATTATCCATATAGGGAAAGACGTATTTTGGTTATTGATTTAACTAAAGATGAATACAGTGTTGTTCCTTTAAAGGAAAAATTTTGTAAAAAGTTTATGGGTGGAAAGGCCTTGGCTTTTCAGCTATGGGATCAATATGCTGATTATGAAAAATTAAGTAAAGATGACTTTTATGCAGGTAATCCTATAGTTTTTTCACTAGGAAGTGCTTCTGATTTATCTTATGAATATTGTTCATCCTCTACGGTTGTAACGATATCCTATGAAAGTGGTACTCTGGTAAGTTATAACTTTACGTCTAAGTATTTTGTTAATTCTTTGGCAAGTCTTGGTTACAGTGCATTGGTAATCAAAGGTAGAGCAAGACGTTTAACTGCTGTAAATATTTCAAAAGGAAAAATATTAATTGAAGTAAATGAATCCTATCATCTATTAACCACATCAGATATTGAAGAAAAGTTAAAAACCAACTGTGTTATTTCAATTGGTCCCGTTGGTGAACTACTACTTGATTATGCATCATTGGTAATTGATGGTAAAAATGTTGGACGTGGTGGTATTGGATCCATGTTTGGCATAAAGAACCTGAAGGTTCTTTCATTTGATACTGATAATTCTTTCAGAAAACCTTATTTTCCAGATATTGCTGAAAAGTTATCATCTTATTTTCTTCCACAAAAGTTTAACAGCATTAATTTATTAGAAGAATCAAATAAATATGGATGGGCTGCTATTGAAGGGTATAAATATAGATTTGATCCTCGCTTGTGGGGTTTAGGTGGAACAGATTTGACACCCTCCTGCAAGGTTGATTGGCTCATAGCATTGGCACTTGGTGCCAATCTGGGTTTCTATGATTATAATAAGGTCGAAATATTAGATCAATGTTGCCTCGAACTTGGATTTGATCCATTAAGTGTAGGACCTCTATTTATATGGATGGAGAATGCAATTAAGGATGGTATTGTTCGTTATAAGATAGATAAAAATAATTCGCGTTTGGAAAATTTTCTTTTATTCTTAGAAGCTGTAGCTAAAGGTAAAATTCATGTTCAATCTTTTTCTAAAGGTGTGGATAAGTTAACCAATTATTATTATGGTAATGAATCCTATAATTTTACATCACATGGAAAGGAATTACTTCCTATTGATTTAAGAGCTCTTCCTTCTTATTCCTTGGCTATTGCTCTAGATGATGATACCTTTGTTCCTTGGGAAATGTTTGGTAAGAAGAAAAAGAGAAAAGAAGCACTGGCTCTTTATAATGCCCAAATACTTAGAGAAATATTTGAAGATTTAGGATTCAATTATAAAAGTACCTTGAAGATGGTTGCCAACGAGGGTGGAATTAGTGAGAAAAGCAATAAGAAATTATACACAAAGCTATCTGATTTCTTAGCTACAAGTGAAGGCTACCCGATAGATAATAAAGAATTATTAATTTTGGCTAAAAGGGTTTTCTTTGAAAATAGAAGAATTATAGATAAAGTAAATAAAACAAAGTCGTCAATAAGTGATATTCCTATTCATTTTATTAATGAGATGAAAAGTAACTATAATAAGGATGAAGTTGTAATTATTGGTAGTAGTCTTGATGACTATGCTAATTTAATGATTATTGAAAAGAATCGGCTTATCAATATTGAAGAGAGTAAATAAGAATTCCATCGTCCAGGCCAATTACCTTTATTTCATTCTCTTCAATTATCGCATAACTTGCAGGAAAACCTCCTCTAGGATATGTGGTACTACCAGGATTTAATTCAATGATATTGGAAGAATTTAAATATAGTTGGGGTTGATGAGTATGACCACTTATAAATATATCCCCTTTAGATAGTTCTATTGGTGATACAGAAGAGTTGTAGATATGACCATGGGTTATTACTATTTTTCTATTGTTGAATTCTATCTCTCTAATTCTTGGTGGATAATTTATTCCAGCCCTTTGAAAATCATAAGAATTATCACAATTCCCACTTATAAGTATTAATTCTTTATAGTTTAATTGGAAGAAGGATTCAAAGCTAGAATTCCCAGGACATAGATCTCCTGCAATTATTAAAGGATTGTTATCTGAAATTCTGACCATTTTTTCAAAGGCATAGTAATCGCCATGAATATCGGCACATACATATATTTTTTTCATGTATTTCATTATAACAAATAGTAGATTTTTTAAAAATACTTTAGAATGTTGTTTATTGATTTAGATTGATTTGTGTTAAGATATTCAAAATAGAGTAGAAATGGTTTATACTAATACACAGTATAAATGAAAGGTTATTTGTTTAAGTATCGCTAATAGAACTATAGAACAGCATGAAGGGAAAATATTCGTGAATAAAGAAAAAGATAAAAAAAGCAGTCCTGTACAAAACTTATTTCAAAAGAAAACAATGAGTGCTAGACATATATTAAATGTAACATTAAATCACTTCATGGTTGATAATACTTTCTTATCTGCTTCAGGAATGGTTTACACTTCACTTACAGCTTTAATACCAGCATTAACAGTATTCTTCACCTTCTTTGGAGCTCTGGGGGTATTGGATCCCTTTAAGCAATTTTTAACCAACGTATTTAATGATATTGTAGAAATCAATATTGGAGATCAAATATTACCTTATTTGGATGATTATACCGCCAATGCTACCAGTTTGGGTATTGTTGGATTGGTTTCATTCTTAATTACAATGATATTGTTAATCAATAGAGTTTGGGCAATCATAAACGGAATCTATAGAACTTCAACAAATAGAAACATAATAAGTAGGTTTGCTAACTTCATTACCTTTGCAATAATGTCGGTTTTATTGATTGCTGCATTCATAAACTTCCAAACTAGATTTAGTACAAAATATGCTGAGTTCATGGGTACTTCATTAGATATAAATATTTTTATATCATTATTAAATAGAGGACTTCCTTTTGCAATAATGTTTTTAGCTATATTTTTATTAATTTATTTTGTACCAAACACCAAAGTTGAATTAAAGGCTGCAGCTGTTGGCTCCTTCACTGGAACAGTGATTATTTCAATCATCAACTATATTTTGGTTAATTTATCAAATTACTTCATTAAGTTATCAGTTATTTATGGATCATTTGCTTTTATATTCATCATGCTTGTTTTGGTTTATTTGGGATGGGCAGTAATATTCTTTTCTGCAGAACTTGCTTTTGTTTATCAGTTTAGACCTGATTTAGAAAAAACCAATGGAATGCAACATTCACCTGCAACCTTCTTAAGTGAAGGTGTTAATATTGTTATGTTAATTGGTTCTAATTATAAAGAAGGTAAGGGTGCAACCTCTACAAGAGAGATGAATGAGCGATTGGGGATTCCTGATAAATGGTTGTATGGATACTTAGATTTCTTAGCTAGAATTAATTTCATAATTCCCACCAATAATGGTAACACCACATTCATTCCTGCACGTCCTCTAGAACAGTTAAGAGTAAAAGATTTGGTAGATGGCCTTTATGGTTTGGAATTGATTAACAGTGAGGATAGAGATACAGCAGGAGAAGCAATATCAATTCAAATTCATTCTCACGGTATAGCTTCTTTAGGCTCTCTTAGTATTGAGAATTTATTGGAGAGAGTGTAGGTTATACACAGTAATTTGTTTGGAGATAAATATGTTAATTAATGAAAAAAATATAAAAACTATAGATAGTTTGACCTTTCACAGTGTACCAGATGAAACAACTGGAATAATTAAAACAGAACAATACAAGGTAGGACCTTATATTGTTAAGATGTTAAAAGATCCTTTAACCAAGAGTAAAGAAATTCTAAAGGATATTGTTTATTCTTTGGTGGTCTTAAAAGATGATAAGTTAATATTAGCTGTTAATATGGAGAGAGATGATTATAGAGGATTGGCAGAATCCTTCCACTGTACCGTTAAATCTATCCAAGAAGATAATAATACCAGAAGTTATTTTGGACCTCTTAAATGCGAAGTATACAGCGCTGATGATACCGAGGACCTAGGTATCTATGAAGGGGAACAGGATATCATGACACTTAGAGTGTTTATGATGGAAATTGCAATGGAAGCATTGGATTGCAT
>CAYWGU010000042.1:0-19307 GCA_964457975.1 uncultured Spirochaetaceae bacterium
TCTCTTTTTGCTTCCCTGTGAAGATCTCTTTCTTTGATGGCATTTTTCTTATCGTGAAGAGCTTTACCACGAGCAAGTCCAATCTCCATCTTAACAAGATTTCCCATCAAGTAAACTTTGAGAGGAACAAGGGTTAGGCCTTTTTCATTTATTTTTCTATTAAATCTTTTAATCTCTTGTTTATGGGCAAGAAGTCGTCTTTTTCTGCCTGGCTCATGATTGTCATTAGCGCCTTGCTTGTAGGGCTGAATTGTAAACTGAAGAAGAATCAATTGACCTTTTTCTATTACAACATAACTATCTGTAAATGAAAATTTTCCGCCTCTGATACTTTTTACTTCAGTACCAACAAGACTCATTCCACATTCAAGGGATTCAACTATTTCAAAGTTGAAGAAAGCTTTTTTATTTTTCTGTATTAATTTATATGTATCTTTTTCTAATTTAGCCATTATTAACCTCAGTTGTATCTGTCTTTAATACCTTTAATATAACAAATAATATGATAAAAGTAAAAGCAAATATGCTATTTTAGTACATAAGGATTGTTAAAAGGATAAAAAATAACCAGATACGAAATATCTGGCTATAAATCAAAAAATCTTTATATCTTATTTATAAATTACTCTGAATCCTAAATAATCAAAGCATGAATCTCTTTCCATAACACCAACGCTGTTTATTGTTGTTGTGGTGTTAAGAACGGATCCACCTTTCACCACTACATCAACATTTAGATTTAAGTCTTCAATGTTACTTAGTACACTAGATTCATCTAAAAGTCTTGAATATGCAATAAATGGAGAACTTGTAAGTTCCCAAATACCTCCAAGCATCAATTGAGCTCTACTTGGATTTTGGTTTAAAGAAACAAGTGATTTAGAATAACTGTCATTTATAAATTCTTCAGAGGTAATTGCAGCACTGCTCCAGTATCTTTCATTTGGAATTGAAACATTTTTTTCTGTTTTATTAGAAAGCCAAACTGCAAAGGCATTGGCTGCATTGTAGCTTATGTTGGTAATTGGAGAGAGATTTGGATATAGACTTGATAATGCGATACCTTTTAAATAATTTCTATCAACCAATTCTTCGGAAACTAAATTATCAATATTTGATTTTTTCCAAGTTGGATTATCTTCTATAAATAAAGAATAAACATATTGTGATATAGGAGAGCTTGTGATGTAGAATTCATTTGTTTCAACAGTAACTCCTGCTTCTGATACCTTGGGATATGAATAAATCTCTTTATCGCCCATTACAAACTGATTGGAGGGTATTAAAACACTGCTAATTGCAACATCATCAAATGTTAATTGAGCTGCTTGTGTCTTTATATCTTGTGTATCTGAAGGTGTTGTTGCAAATTCTCCAACATCATCACCATTTGATCCATCAAAGAGGGTCTTGGCAATATTATAGTTATTACCAGCATCAAGACCAATCATGTCATATGCCTTTTGTATATCATCAAGCATCTCAATTGAACTTATGAAGGAGCTCATTGTATCTAAATCTAATTCCATTGTTTTTGTAGCAAATTCATAGTTAATTGCATCTTTAGCATAGGATTGAGCATATGGAATAAAGTTAACAACAGAGGTAAATGCCGTGATGCGACTTTGATCTGATACCATTTGAAGATCAAATGATCGAAGTCTTTTTGTTTTATCCGATGATAGATTGAATTCATTAAAATCTACTACCATATTACGTCTTATAAGCCAGGTAAAGAAAACTGGATGATCAACTGTAAGAACATCCTCAGATAATATAATTCCACCTTTTTTGTAGGTTATTGTATGTTCGCCACTTTTGATGAATTGTTGACCTGGAAGGCCAGTTATGAAGGTGTCATCGACATAAACAGCAACATTTTCTAATTCGCTATTGAATGTTACAAATCGCCCGCCATTTTTGATGCCAGGTAGGAAGCCAATTAAAAAAATAATAATGGCTACAATTAATATTATAATTGTTAAAATATAAACACCTGGTCTGATTCCACCAATGTTTGGTAACTCAATTTTGTCTACTTGAGGTAAATCTTTTATTTCTTTCATAGAATATAAAGTACTTATCTACAATGTCCTTGTCAACGCTAAAGTATTGTTGTATTATTTTTCTTATGGAAAAATTACTTACAAATTTAGAAAATAAGACTGTTGACTACCTAACACGTAGAAAACAAATGAAAATATATGAAGCAACTCATAAAGAAAAAAAGACCATTGTTGGAGAAATAAAAGGCTGGGTTGATGCCCTTGTCTTTGCTGTTGTGGTTATACTAATTATAAATCAATTTTTATTTCAGCTGTATGTAATACCTTCTCCTTCAATGGAGAAAACAATGCTTGTTGGAGATAGAGTATTTGTTAATAAAAATATTTTTGGACTAGAACCTTATCCAGGTGGAGAAAAACTTGGAACCAAATATAGAAGAGTTCATCGTGATAACATAGTAACATTCTACAATCCTGAATATGCTTCAAAGGGTCCTGTCTTTGATATCTTAGCACAGGTGCTTTTCATGGGAACCCTTTCTCTAGTTAAAATTGATAGAAATGAAGATGGAACTATTGCAGAAAGGCTTCTTGTAAAAAGAGCTGGTGCAATGAATGGTGATACACTAAAATTTGTAGACGGTAATGTCATGATAAGACCTGCAGGAGAGATTGAATTTGTAACTGAAGAATCTTTCAGAGAGAAAAATGCTTTATCGCTTGGACCAAATAGACTGCTTGATGATGATTACTATGAAGGACTCAATGCTTGGGCAACTCTTTATGCATATCAAGATAAAGGAATTGCAAATAACTCCCATATACCTGCCTATCTAATAAGTGAATATCAAACTCTAGAAGAAAAAAATTATCCAAAAGATGGTTATGGTTTTCAAACCATTGCATCAGAAACAAAGCATAAGATTAATCCAACAGACTTCAATGCCCGAAGCAATAATGCAATATATAAAAATGGTATAACAGTACCTGATGGGTATGTATTACCGTTAGGGGATAATAGAGATAACAGCAATGATGGTCGTTATTTTGGACCTGTTCCACAGGAAACAATTACTGGACAGGTATTGTTTAGATTTTGGCCTTTAAATAGAATTGGCTATCTTGGAAACAAATAATGAGTGATATTTCATTATCCAATTTATTAAAACTTACCGCTAAAAGCGATAGAATTTCCTTATATGTTCACATACCTTTTTGTAGCACCAAATGTGATTACTGTGCATTTTATAGTGAGAGCAAAGTTCATTGGAATAAAGATAATCTTGTTGAAAGCTATTTAGATAGACTTAATAAAGAAATTTATAAAGTAAAAGCCTCGTTAAAAAACAAACCATTTGAAACTGTCTTTATTGGTGGTGGAAATCCTGGTTCCCTAACCATAAATCAATTAAGAACCCTATTGATAAATATAGGACCCAGTTTGGAAACAACCTTTGAAATAAATCCAGAATCATTTATTGAAAACTTCAAAGGATATAAAAAGATATTTACTGATGGTCTTGCAACACGACTTTCAATGGGAATTCAATCCATGGATGATTCTGTTTTAAATATATTAAACAGAAATGCTACAAAAAATGACAATTTGCAGGCTCTAAATTATGCAAAAGAACTTACATCTCTTAAAATAGAGAGAGAGCATAATTATTTTATTAGTAACAATCTGTATCCAATCGACCAAGTTCCAGTAAATGAAAATATTGAAATATCACTTGATTTGATGACATGCCTTCCAACTCAAACACTTGAAATGGCTAAAGACGATATTAATTATGTAACTCGTATTGCAAACCCCAATCATCTATCTCTTTATTGTTTGACGGTAGAGGAAGGTACAAGGCTTAAGGCTAGGGTTGGACTGGGTGATGTAAAAGTCATGAATGAAGATGAACAAACAGAACATTTAAATGCTCTCTGGTCCTATTTAAAAGAACTTGGATATGATCACTATGAGGTATCAAACTTTTCAAAGAATAGAAAGGAATGTCTTCATAATAATAGGTACTGGGCACTTGAAAGCTATATTGGACTTGGATCTCATGCAGCCTCAACATTATATGATGGTAATTCATTGGTTAGAATATATAATGATTCTACCTTCAATAAATTTATTGAGAATGATGTATTAGGTGGCTACCAAGAAGAAGTTATTGATATTCCAATTCAAAGAGATGAGTATTTATTGGTAGCTCTTAGAACCAGTATGGGGCTCAGCAAAAATATATTGCTTACAAAATATAACATTGCAGAAAATGTTTTAAAGAAGGCTTTAATCAGTGTTGATAACTCTCTATATGATGAAGATGAATGTTTTCTAAAATTAAATGAAAAAGGTTTTATGTTGCTTGATTCCATAGTACTTTCTCTTTCTCTTGGTTTGGATAAACAACAGCAGTAGTTAAACAAGTTAAGGTAATTAAAATAGCCTTGAAAAGTTTTTATCAATATGTTAAATTTTGATGTCTTGTGATGGTAAACAAGGTATACTCAGTTGAAAGTTGTTTGTTTAAATATTTTGACGAATAACAAAAAAAAAAGTATTTTATATAGAATAATTTAATTTATAAAAAGAAGAAGAGGTTTTTATGTCAGGACATAGTAAATGGTCATCCATTAAGCACAAGAAGGGCATTGCAGACGCAAAGCGTGGTCAGAAATTCACGAAGTTGATTAAAGAAATCACTGTAGCAACAAAAGTTGGTGGACCTGAACCCGAATTAAATGCAACACTTCGTACTGCAATTTTAAAAGCAAAAGCTGAAAATATGCCTAAAGATAACATCGATAGAGCTATCAAAAAAGGTATTGGTGATGCAGATACCTCAACATATTATGAATTAACCTATGAAGGTTATGCACCTAATGGAATAGCAATTATTGTTGATACTCTAACAGATAATAAAAACAGAACAGCGGCAGATGTTAGATCAACACTTAGCAAAATGGGTGGTGCTCTTGGAACTACTGGTTGTGTTTCATATATGTTCCAGACAAAAGGTGTTATTGAATATTCAAAGGATAAATATACTGAAGATGAAATAATAGAAGCAGCTCTTGATTTTGGTGCGGAAGATGTAACAGCTGAAGATGAAATTATTGAAGTAATAACAACACCATCAGATTTCGGTCCAGTTTTAGAAGCTATGCAGGAAGCTGGATTTGAACAAGAATCAGCTGATGTTAACAAGATTGCAGATCAGATGGTTGCCCTTGATAAAGTTAAAGCAGCTAAGGTTTTGAAAATTATTGATAGACTTGAAGAACTAGAAGATGTTCAACAAGTTTCTACTAACTTAGAACTTCCTGATGATTATGAAGAAGAAGAGTAAAATATAATATATGCGTATCCTAGGAATTGATCCTGGGTTGGCTAATACAGGCTGGGGTGTTATTGATACTATTCAACACAAATCCCGGCCTGTTTCTTTTGGTGTAATAAAGACCAATAAAGAAGTCGACCAGAGTTTAAGAATTTGCTCAATTGCAGAGCAAATTGCAAAAATTAGCATGCAGTATGAAATTGAATACTGCAGCATGGAAGATATATATTTTACAAAAAATATATCTTCTGCTATTTCTGTCGCCAAAGTTATTGGTGCAATTATCCATTCTTTAGGTGCTAAGAATATTCCGGTAACCATGTATTCACCATTGCAGATTAAATCTACAATTACTGGATACGGAAAGGCCGATAAAAAGCAGGTTCAGGACATGATTAAGTTTCATCTAGGACTTGCAGAGATTCCTCGTCCAGACCATGCAGCAGATGCATTAGCAGCTGCAGTATGCTTTGCGACTTACCATGACAGTTTAAAAAGGATGCAGTAAAATGATTAACGCTTTAATTGGTAATATTGTTACTCTCACTGATGATAAAGTTATTATTAGATGTGGGCATATTGAATATGTGGTTATTATTTCATCTCAAACAGCTTCGCAGATTAGCAATCTTGCTTCAAAGCATGAGGTACGAATAATCACCAATCTCCAAGTAAGAGAAGATTCAATGACTTTATTTGGTTTCCTATCAGAGAAAGAGCGAGATGTTTTTTTGCAACTTCAAACTGTAAATGGTATTGCAGCAAAAGGTGCTCTTAAAATTTTGAGTGGAATTTCTCTTAACAATTTAATTACAAATCTTGATGAGGGAAATGTAAAAGCATTATCAAAAATACCAGGTATTGGAGCCAAAACAGCACAAAGATTAATTTTAACTCTACGTGGTAAGTTGATACTTGATGAAGATAATTTTGGTGCTTTTAAGAAAGCGGAACAAAATAGTCCCTATAATGATTTGGTAAATGCCTTATCTGAAATGGGATATGATAGAAGCAATTGTGAGCGAATTATCAATAAGATAGTAAGTGAGAATAATGAATCATTGCTTAAGATATCTGAAAAAGAGCAAGAGCAATACTTATTTAGACTTGCCATGAGAGAATTGAACTAGTTAAATTAAATTTAAAGAGGTGTATAAAATGAATGATTTTGATGAAAGTGTGCAGGAAGTAGCTTCACTTGAAGAGAATTCTATTATATCAACATCATTTCAGGAATCAAATGATGAACAGGAAAATATTTTTAGACCTAAATATTTAAAAGATTTTCAAGGACAACCTCAAATAAAGGATAACCTTGCAATTTTTATTAAGGCTGCTCGTGAAAGAGAAGATGCCTTAGATCATACCTTTTTAATTGGTCCGCCAGGACTTGGTAAAACAACTCTTGCCTCAATTATTGCAAATGAAATGGGCTCAGAAATAAGACTTACAAGTGCTCCTGCACTCGATAAACCAAAAGATCTTGCAGGTATTCTTACAAATGTAACAGAAGGGTCAATATTTTTTATTGATGAAATTCACCGATTAAAGCCAGCTCTTGAAGAAATGCTATATGTTGCTATGGAAGACTTTGAAATTGACTGGGTCATAGGACAGGGGCCAGCTGCTAGAACCATGCGAATCCCTCTTCCTCGTTTCACCTTAGTTGGAGCAACAACTAAAGCTGGCCAGGTATCATCTCCACTTCATTCACGTTTTGGAATTACTTGTCATCTTGAATTTTATAATGTAGAAGAGCTATCAGACATAATAAGGCGTTCTGCAAAGTTGATTGAATGTGAAATAACTGAACCAGCTATTACAATACTGGCAAAATGCTCTCGTGGTACACCACGAATTGCAAATAGACTGCTTAGAAGATTAAGAGATTTTGCAACTGTTCTAGGTGATGGAATAATTGAGGAAACCATTGTTAAAGAAGGATTAAAAAGACTAGCAATTGATCCAAATGGACTTGAAAAACAGGATAGAAATATACTATCAACAATAATAAATTATTACGGTGGTGGACCTGTGGGGGGTAGCACCTTATCAATTAGTGTAGGAGAGGCAATAGAATCTCTTGAAGATTTTTATGAACCTTATTTAATTCAAAAGGGTTATCTAATTAGGACACCACGTGGAAGATGTGTTACAAAAAAAGCTTATGAACTCCTTAAAATAGCAGTTCCTGAAACTACCAACGAATATTTCACAACAATAAATTAAATATATAAACGTAGAGGGTTATATGAATAATATTAAGACAATAATGTCAGGTCTGAAGACCAAAGATTTTGATTTTGAGTTACCTGTAGAATTAATAGCGCAAACTCCCGCAGATAAAAGAGGAGAGGATAGACTTCTTGTTTTGGATAGAAAAACAGGTGTTTATGAAGATAAACTAATTTCATCTTTTGTTGATTTAATTGATGCGAATGGTGTTTTGGTTGTAAATAATTCAAGAGTTAGAAAAGCTCGTGTGTTTGCAATTAGTGAAACAGGTGGTAAGGTCGAATTCTTGTTTTTAGAAGAGATGAAAGACCATACTTGGAACTGCATGGTTACTAAAGCTAAAAAACAGAGAATTGGTAAAAAATATACATTTGACAATGATTTACATGGTGAGATTGTTGGAGATAAAGAAGATGGAACTAAATATGTTAAATTTGATAACGAAATCAGTGAAGACTGGTTTTTAAAGTTTGGACATGTACCACTTCCTCCCTACATCAAAAGAGAAGATAGTTTCAGTGATGAAACTAGATATCAAACTGTATATGCAAAAACAGAAGGTTCTGTTGCAGCACCTACGGCTGGTCTTCACTTTACAGAGGACATGATGCAAAAGATCAGAGCTAAAGGTGTACAAATCGTTGAGGTAACTCTTCATGTTGGAATGGGAACATTTATGCCTGTTAGAGCTGAAGGACTTGATGATCATGATATGCATTGGGAAAGGTATAGCGTAAGTGAAGAAACTGCTAAAGTAATCAATGACGCTAGAAAACAAGGACGAAAGATAGTAGCTACAGGAACAACATCTGTTAGAACGCTTGAAAGTGCTTCAAAAGATGGTGTTCTGCAAGCCGGACTTGGAAGAACCAATTTGTTTATTAAACCAGGTTACAAATTTGAAATTGTAGATCAACTACTTACAAACTTCCATACCCCAGAATCAACATTATTGGTACTTGTATCTGCCTTTGCAACAAAGCAATATATATTTGACGCTTATCAACATGCTGTAGAAGAGCGATATCATTTCTTCAGTTATGGCGATGCAATGTTCTTGAAATAAAAATATAAATATAAAAGTATGACCATGAAAACTTCATTTTGCAAATATAAAGCAGGATGGAGTTTTTTTTAATTTGTAAATAATCCGTAGCACATTCGATTGAAATCGATGATATTCTGCTATTTATAAAGCAATATTATACAATCAGAGATAATACAATAAATATCGATATTCTTCACTTACTTTTTGGGATGAAAGCTTTTATAATATAAAGAATGGGAATATTTAAATTACACAACTTGGAGGTTTGGTATGCTATATATTTTATTGATAGTTGCGGTTGTTTTTTCATTGTTGCTTGCTTTGGTTAATTATAAAAAGATTAGTAAATTAGATGCAGGAACTGAACAAATGAAAAAAATTGCTGGTTATATACAAGAGGGAGCTAGGGAATTTCTTCATCAGGAGTGGAGGCTAATTTTTATTGTTGGAGCAATACTTTTTGTTATCATTTTTTTATTGGTTTCTTGGACAGCTGCAATTTGTTTTGTAATTGGAGCCGCCATGAGTGGTCTTTCCGGTTTTATTGGTATGAATATGGCAACAAAAGCTAATGTTAGAGTAACCAATACTGCAAGATTAACAAGAGATAAAGGTAAAACTTTAAAGGTAGCCTTTACAGGTGGATCAGTAATGGGACTCTGTGTTGGTGGTTTTGCTTTATTAGGTTTATTATCAGTGTATTTGATATTTGGAAAGGCAATGGGACAACTTGGAGTTGATGCTTTAGTTTTTAAGAATAACTTAGTCGGAATTGCTGACATACCTTTTACAATGAGTGTTAGCTCTTATGCCTTAGGGTGTTCTATTATTGCAATGTTTAATCGAGTAGGTGGTGGGATTTATACAAAAGCAGCTGATATGGGAGCAGATTTAGTTGGAAAAGCAGAGGAAGGAATTCCTGAAGATGATGCTAGAAATCCAGCAACCATTGCAGATAATGTAGGTGACAACGTTGGAGATGTAGCTGGCCTTGGTTCTGATTTATTGGAAAGTTATGTTGGTGCAATTTCTTCAGCCATCATTTTAGCTATTTACACATACTATTCATTGCATGGTACCTCGAATGCTATATCATATGATTCCTTGGTTTCACTGGTTTCATACCCATTAATTTTCTGTGCTATAGGTCTAATTAGTTGTTGCATCTCAATAATAGTATTCTTAAATAAAAAGAAATTGAAAAATTTATCAAGATCACTTAATGGAACTACTTATTTAGCTGCAGGACTTACTATGTTTTTTAATTTACTAATTACATCTTATGTATTTAAAGAACCTATTTCTGCTTTCAAATTTGGTTCTTTATCGCCATGGTTTTGTGCAATCCTTGGAATAATTTCAGGAATAGGAATTGGTAGTATAGCTGAATATTACACCAGCTATAGTAAGAGGCCAACTTTAAGATTGGCAGATTCCAGCAAAGAAGGTGCAGCAATTGTAATAACCAATGGACTTGGTTTAGGAATGAATTCAACATTACCACCAGTTGCTATTATAGCTGTAGCTATTATTTTGAGTAATGCTGCTGCTGGTTTATATGGAGTAGGTATGGCCGCTATGGGCATGCTTAGTTTTGTAGCTGCAACTGTCAGTGTTGATACTTATGGACCTATTGCTGATAACTCGGGTGGAATTGCTGAGATGTGTAAACTGGATCCTGAAGTTAGAGCTATTACTGATGATCTTGATGCTATTGGAAACACCACTGCAGCCATTGGAAAAGGGTTTGCAATAGGTAGTGCAGCACTAGCTGCTTTATCATTATTTGCTGCTTATTTATATGCTGGTGCCGGTGAAAATAGTAAAATTATTGAATTGGTGGTCAACATGATTGATACCTTAACACTAGCTGGAGCACTTGTAGGAGCTGCACTGCCTTATCTGTTCTCGGGTTTATTGATTGATGCAGTATCTGATACAGCTAAGAAAATGGTTGATGAAGTTAGACAACAGTTCAAATTAGATCCTGGAATATTACACGGAACCAGTACCCCTAAATACACTCAATGTATTTCAATTTCTAGTAAAGGTGCATTATCTGAAATGGCAAAGCCGGCTATTATATCAATAGCAACACCATTACTGGCAGGGTTCATATTTGGTCCACAATTCGTTGGAGGTCTTTTAATTGGAACAACTTTATCAGCAGTAATGTTAGCACTATTCTCTGCTAATTCAGGTGGAGCTTGGGATAATGCGAAGAAATACATTGAATTAGGACATCATGGAGGTTCAGGAAGTTCTGCCCATGTAGCTTCAATTGTTGGAGATACAGTAGGGGATCCTCTAAAAGATACAGTTGGACCATCCTTGGATATTTTAATAAAGATAATGAGTGTTATATCGGTAATTATGGTATCAATTTATAGTGAATATAACTTGATTTCTTTTATTTCTTAACGATTTAATCAGTGATTAAAAAAATATGGACTTTTGAGATTTTTTAAAAAATCTAGCAATCACCATTGGAGGACAAGTATGGAACAAGTAAAAAAATATAAAAAAGAATTAACAAATGCTCTTATAAATAATATAATTCCTTTTTGGTTAGAAAGGAGTGTTGACGAACTTTATGGTGGATATTTAACCTCTTTTGATGAAAATGGAAACTATAATGGAATTGGTGAAAAGAATATAGTTACTCAAAGTAGAATGGTTTGGGGATTTACCCATTTACTTCCATATGCAAAAGAAACAGATAAGCCTTTGATGATAAAAGCAGCAGAACAGGGTGCACATTTCTTAGTAGATAAATTTTGGGATAATATAAACGGAGGGTTTTATTGGTTATTAAATCGAGATGGCTCTGTTAAAGATTCAGCAAAATTAACTTACGGTGAAGGGTTTGCAATATATGCCTTGAGTGAATATTATATAGCATTTAATGAGCAATGGGCTTTGGATTATGCATGCAAAGGTTTTGATTATCTTCAAAAGTATTCAACAGATACTCAACATGGAGGGTATTATGAAAACATTGAAAACAATTGGACACTTTCTTCTACTGGCGCATATGCAGGTGATAGGAAATCTCTTGATATTCATATGCATCTTCTTGAAGCTTTCACTACTTTATATAAAGCCTCTAAACAAGAAATTCATAAGAGAAAGTTAAGAGAAGTTTACAATCTTATTGTTGATCATATGGTCAATATTGAAAAAGGATTTGGCTACAATCAGTTTGATTTAAGTTATAATATAATACCTGCAGTGAATATTCCTAGAACGTGGAATTCAGAAAGAATATCACATGAAAAAATTGAAATGCCAACAGACACAACAAGCTATGGCCATAATGTGGAATTGACTTGGTTAGCTGATGAAGCCTTATCTTTTCTTGAGGGAAGAACAAAAGAAGACGACCAGCTTATTAGAAAAATCTTAGACCATACTTTAGCTTTTGGTTTTGATAATAAAAATGGTGGAATATACAGAGACGGTATAGGTGAGAAAAAAGCTTTGGTTTTTGATAAAGAATGGTGGCAAAATTTTGAAGCTATGACTGGGTTTCTTAATGGGTATATACTTTTTGGAGATAAAAAATATTTTGATGCTTTTTCTTCAACGTGGAAATTTGTTGATAATTACTTTATTAATTATGACGTAGGTGAAAGTAGACAATTATTAACTTCAAATGGTTCACCTATTGTAAGTGATATGGGGAATTCTTGGAAAGGAATATATCATACTGGAAGAGCTTTGGTGGAGTGTGTTTCTCGACTAGATAAATGTATTGAGAATAAAAATTTGCTTTTGTAAGAATTAAAAATAAGATGGTTTTTTAAAAAATTGCCATAATAGGATTATAAGGTACATTTGTTTAATGGAAAGTTCCTGTTATTAAAACTTCCACCTGATTTTGTTGATAGAGTTATATTAATTATAACTTTCAAATGTCCTTAAACAATAATAGAAAATAAATTTGAATTAGCCAGAAAAGTTATGAGATTAATCTTTCTAGTTAAATCATTTCCATGACAACCTTTTCTGTAAGGGTTAGCTTTGCTACAGGTATAATTTGCCCATTAATTTTTGTAATTCTTTCTTAGGGTATTTTTGAATTAGGCTCCTTGCTAATTGGTTCTTTTATACATGATTTTCTATTAATCATTAATTTAAAATAAACTGTCTTATAATAAAGTTCATAAAGAAATCATAATTAGGATATTAAATAGTTATATTAACCTTCTATCCTTAAATCATGAAAAGAATAATATGTATGATTGAAATGGTAATAGTTATATTACCTGTATTTTCTCATTCACTTGATGCCTTGAGTGAAAAATTGATGAAAAATAATAATGTAGAAAGCCTTTACCAACAGAATTTGGCATTGGTAAACGAAGTAGTAAATGACAATGAATTAACATTTTCGCTAAATGATTCAATAATTGAAGGTAAGAATTTGAGTGGAAGGCTTGGAGTGAATTATTTAGATGATAAAAATATTATTAATCTTAATGTTCCTTTAACTTATAATGGTGATGTTAATGAATATGAAATAAATCCAACTCTTAGCTATACTTATAAAATTGAAACTTCAAAGATCAAAGAAATTGATAATTTGGATAAAGAGCTTCAAAGTTATAATTTATTGATGAATCAAGAGAATTCAAAAAACTATTTAAAAACACAATTGCTCGATACTATAAAATCTATTGAAAGTGATAAAAGAGAGCTTTTTGTACTGTCGAATGAATATGAGCGATATTTAGAATTTGTAGAAAAAGATAGAAAGCTCGGTAAAATTGTTGACAATAATATAAATGATATTGAAGCAAATTATAATATAAATAATTACAAAATATCAAAAAATAATCTTGAATCAAAAATAAAAAGGGCCACAGAGAACTTTAATTTTATATGTGATGTAAAATATTCATCCTCTATGGTTGATGTATTAATTGAGACCTTTAAAGATCCAGAAATGGTCTCATCTGATGAATTATCTATGAGCATTCAAAGCAATATCAAAAAATATAGATTATCACAAGAAAACCAAAATTATTTAGAGGAAGAAGAATTTGGCTTGAAGCAGAGCATATCTGGTTCAATTAATTCAAATATTAGCAATGTTGATAATAGTTATGGAGCTGGTATTACTTATAAGCTAAATACCACGAATTTTGGGTTTGATTGTAATACATCTTTTAATACTGAGTCAAATAAATTTAATCCCTCTTTAAGTATTGGTGCTCATTATACAATCAATAAAAAATCTAAAGCGAAAATTAAACAAAATGAAATTGAAGTTATGAATAATAAAATGGCTCTGGATGAATCTAAGCGAACAATTACTAAATTGATTATCAATAGTAACAGAGCTGTTGTTGAATACAATACAAATCTGGAACTTTTAAATAATAAACTTGCAAAAGATAAAGCTATTCTTCTGAATAATAATAGATTATTTGACAAAGGTCTTATTGTAAAATCGGAGATTGATTTATGCAAATATAATATTGATCTAGATGAAATGGATATTAGATTGACTCAGCTTAATAGAGAGTCCTTGAATTTACAAAAACAAATGATATTAATAAGTGGAGATAAATAATGAAAAAAAGAATAATAATTAGTTCAGTAGTAATAATAATGATGGTTTTTACAGGTTGTTCAAAGATAAAAGCAGGAATTACGGGTGAGTCAGCAGTAGTTCAAGTTACCTCAAACTTTGGTAAGGTTAAAAACATTGATTGGAGTAATAAAATTGAAGTGGAAGGTCTAATAAACCCAAACGAAATTCAAAATGTAACACTTCCCAATGTTGGAACTGTTAAAAATGTATATGTAAAAAGTGGTGATGTTGTTAAAAAAGGTACACTTCTATTTGATTTAGATAATTCTAAAACACAATATGATATTATGGTTATGGATGATAAAATAGAAGAGGAAAAGATTAATGGTACAAAGCGTTCTCTTGAACTAATGAAAATGCAAAAGAAAATGTATGAAACAGATGTTGAAAATTCAAAAGCAACAGCCAAGATTGATGGTGTGATAACATCCGTTAATATAAATGAAGGTGATTGGGCTGAATCTGGTAAAATCGCAATTACAATAATGGATACATCAATACTTAAAGCAAAAATTAATGTTAATCAACTTGATATAGATCAAATAAAAATAGGTGATGTAGCAACCTTATCATTCTCAAATATTTTAGATAAAAAGATAAAAGCTACAGTAAGTAAAATTGATAATTTTGCAACTGCTGAAAGTGATTCGTACAGTTATGTAGGTATTGAATTAACACTCATAGATCCACCTGAAAATGTAATTCCAGGTTTTACATGTAAGGCAACTTTTGAAAGTAAAACAAATACCTATATTGTTGTTCCAGTTGATTCAATTCAATTTAGGGCTAATAAAACTTATGTTCAAAAAATAATGGCTGATGACTCACTTGAAGATGTATTTGTTGAAACTGAATTCTTGGGAGATGGATATGCAAAGCTTATTAAGAACAATTTAACAGTTGGTGACAAACTTAAACTGATTGAGAGAAATGTTTCCAGCATGGAGGAAGACTTTTAATGAAAATAGTAGAAGTTGAAAATGTAATAAAATCATTTGAAGTTGGAGATAATTTAATCAATGCAGTAAATGATGTTTCTTTTTCCATTAATGAAGGAGATTTTATAGCTTTTGTAGGTCAAAGTGGAAGTGGTAAATCTACTTTGATGAATTTAATTGGATGTTTGGATGTTCCAACATCAGGCAAAATATATATGAATGGAGTTGATGTTACTCAATTAAAAGATAATGCACTCTCTGATATAAGAAGTAAAGCTGTTGGTTTTGTATTCCAAAGTTTTAATCTATTACCTCATATTAGTGCTTTGGAGAATGTGGAAACACCTCTTTTGTATCAAAATATTTCTAAGAAAGAAAGAACAAAAAGAGCAGCTGCTTTATTAAAACTAGTTGGTCTTGAAGATAGAATGCACCACAGGCCAAGTGAATTATCAGGAGGGCAGAGGCAGAGGGTATCAATAGCAAGAGCCCTTGTTAATGATCCACTTTTAATATTAGCAGATGAGCCAACAGGTGCTTTGGATTCAAAAACAGGATTGCAAATTATGGATTTGTTTAAAATGTTAAATAAGCAAGGTAAAACAGTGGTGTTTGTAACGCATGATAACAAACTTGCTTCTCAGTGTGATCAATCAATCAGATTGGAAGATGGGAAAATAATTAAATGAAAATAAAAGAAACAGTAAAATTGGCACTTCAATCTTTGGCCTATTCAAAGCTTAGGACGACTTTATCTCTTCTTGGAATAATAATTGGAGTTGGTGCTGTTGTACTTATTTTAACATTAAGTGCTAGTGCAACAAAATCAATAACTCAAGAGATGAATCTAGGAGCAAATAACCAAATAATTATTAGTTTTGAGAGTGATTCTGCATCATTGTTGGCCAATAAGAACTTTTTGGATAATTTTTACTATGATGTTAAAGAAAATGTAGATGGTATTGAAAAAATAATACCATTACCTATGGGAGCTGCACAAGTTGCTGTAGATAAGATAAAAACCACTTCTTCTTTAAAAGGAATCGAGTCAACATATTTTGCTGACAATAGTCTTGTATTTGCAGAAGGAAAGGGTTTTGATTCAAAGCAATTTTTAGGATTGGAAAAAATAGCAATCCTCGGTAGTAGAATTGCAACAAAGCTATTTCCATCAGGTAAGGCAATAGGAAACACTATTGAAATTAACAACCAAAGTTTTATTGTAGGTGGAATACTTAATAAAAAAGAAGCAGGACTTATTGATGATTATAACAATGAAATCTATCTTCCATCCACTACTTTTATGAGGTATTTTAGTAATGGTAGTGCCATTAGTAATTATAAAATAATAACTGATAGTACAAAAAATACGTTAGATATAAATAATAACTTGAAAGCTTATGTTAAAAAGCATACAATTCCAAATTCTTATCAAATATTTGCGACAGCATCTTTTTTAAAGATGGTCACAAAGGTTACAACTCAACTATCAGCATTACTTGCTGCAATAGCTGCAATATCATTAATTGTTGGTGGTATTGGAATAATGAATATCATGCTAGTGTCAGTTACAGAAAGAACTGTAGAGATAGGAGTCAGAAAGGCTATTGGAGCAAAACGATCAGATATAATGCAAATGTTCTTGGTTGAAGCAATTGTTGTTACTCTAATTGGTGGAATAATAGGATTGGGATTGGCAGAACTCATTTGTTATATTATTGTTACGAGTTTGAAATGGAAAATGGTCTTTTCCTTATCTGCTATATTAGTATCGTTTGGATTTTCTCTTCTTATAGGTATTTTCTTTGGATCATATCCTGCAGCAAAAGCGGCAAAATTAAATCCTATTGATGCCTTAAATAAAGTATAATAAATTGTGGAGTATTTAATTTTATGAAAATTCTTATAGTGGATGATGAAAAAGACATTAGGAATATATTAGCCATAACTCTTTTGAGTTATGGCTATGAGGTTGTAGAAGCAGAAAATGGTGTATTTGCTTTGCAAAAGTTTGATGATACAATATCTCTCGTTTTACTTGATGTAATGATGGACGAAATGGATGGTATTGAAACATGTAAGAAAATAAGAGAAATAAGTGATGTTCCTGTTGTCTTTATTACTGCGAAAGGTGAGGATATTGATAAGTTAACTGGCTTCATGGTAGGAGCTGATGACTATATCGAGAAACCTTTTAATACCCTTGAGGTTGCAGCTAGAATAAAGGCTATTCTAAACAGATGTAAAAACAATGAAAAGAAAGTTAATAACGATGTATTAATTATTGAGGACCTCTCTCTTGATTTGAATTCTCATAGAGTTTTTAAAAACGAAGAGGAGATTAACCTTACAAAAACTGAATTTGCATTACTTTCAACCCTAGCTATAAATCGTGGTCAAGTTTTTGATAATGAAGCTCTTATTAAGGTAATTACAGGAGAAAGATATTTTACTGGTGAAAATACCTTAGCTACACATATTCGGAAAATAAGAAAGAAAATAGGAGACAATACTAAGAGCACAAAATATATTAAGACAGTTTGGGGAGTTGGCTATCGTGTTGATTAAAAAGAATAGTTCAATTTTAAAATACCTTTTGGCTAACATATTGTTTGCGCTTTTTATTTCATTGGTAACAACGAATATTTTGAGTTCTATTATAATTAATAATTATGATGATTATGCGATAAACAATGAAGAAAAAGCAAAAAAGCATGAAGTTATTACATATGCAGAAAATCTCCAAAATGTCATTGAAAAGGAGGATCTTTCTTTTGAAGAAGCCCTTGAGGATGATAGATTTTACAGCAATAATTTCTTTGAGATTTATTTAATTGATGAAGATCAAAACTTGTATTATTTGTCTCAATACAGTGGAATTGTTACAAGAGGTCTTCTGCTTACAACAACTATTTCAAGTTTTCCTGTAACTTTTAGTGATAAAACTGGTGCATTGTTGATTTCTTTTTATTATAAATCACTTGATGAAACTGTATGGTTTTCTTTATTGCATATATTATTTGTAATTTTAGTATTTATCTTAATCTTTCATTACAGAATGAAAAAAGTTTATGGAGCCTTTGAAACGTTAACAAGTGGGGTTGAGATAATAGGAAAGGGCGATTTGTCTTTTAAAATAAAAGAAAATAGAATAAAAGAATTTTCTGAGTTATCTACAACAATAAATAAAATGGCCACCTCCTTGAATCAGTCTAATAAAGAACGCGAGGAAGGTGAGATATATCAAAAGAAATTGCTTTCAAATATTTCTCATGATCTAAGAACTCCTGTAACTGTAATCATTGGATACCTTGAGGTGATTCTTAATAATGAAAAAATATCGAAAGAGGATAAAGAAAAATATTTAAATATATCTCTTAATAAAAGTCGACAGTTAAAGATAATGCTTGATGATTTCTTTACTTATAATAAATTATTGGCAAAAGATGTTAATTTTTCATTTTTAAATGTTGATTTGATTTTCTTCTTGGATCAAGCAATTAATGATTATGATTTGGATATTTCATTTGAAAAAAATAATGATAGACCTAAAATTACCGTTGATCCTCTTCAATTTAAAAGAGTGTTAGATAATCTCTTTAAGAATATGGTAGAGCATGGTGATGGAGATAATAAGGTAGTTGTAAAAAAAATTGATAATAGTTCAGTAATTACTTTGTCGAATAAATGTTTGACTTTAATAGAAGGTGATTCTAACTTGATGTTTAAACGAACTTTTATGGGGAAAAAATCTAGGAAAGGTAATGGTTCAGGTCTTGGTCTTGCAATCGTTAAGGAAAGTATAGAGAAGATGAATGGATCAATAGAAAGTCTATATACGGATTCTACATTCACCATAATAATGAAATTCCAAAATATGAATTAGAATAATAATTTCTAACATTAAATAGATATATCTTATAAAACAACAATGATGATAATCAGCTGATATCATCATTGTTGTTTTTAATAAGAAAGGAAATGATAAAAGTTTGCCTAGTTTACAGAATATACATTATTTACATATCAAATTATATTCATTGTTATAAATAGATTTAAATTTTTTGTCTTAATATAATATTATATCAGCGGCACAAGTAAACAACCAATACAACAAATTGGTTGTTTACTTGTTTTTAT
>CAYWGU010000042.1:19407-22704 GCA_964457975.1 uncultured Spirochaetaceae bacterium
TTATGTACTTACTTGTATAGAGTAAGACTATAAAAATAAAAAAATATAAATAATTATTTTAATTGCTTATAGTATAACTAATTAAGTATATATTTTTAAAATCGATATATTGACAAAAATTACAAAAAGAGCAAATAATTGAACAAAGTATAATTTAAAGAAGGTGTAAATCTGATGGCAACTAGAGCTCCATTTACGTTATGTAGAGTACAAAATAAAGAAAGGTTTTCTTATTATGTTATGTATAGAGATCCAATTTCTCAAAAAAGAATGACAAAAAAAAGTGTTGATAAAATAAAGTTACAATTAAATATGGGATCAGAACTTGTCACTCGCCGCAGCGAAGCAATAATTATTGCCCAGAAAGCTTTAGAAAGTGGAATTATTTTTATAACTGGTAAGAAATTAACTTTATCAAGCTTTTTGTTGAATTTTTATGATTTTGAAAATTCTGATTATTTTAAACGTAAATTGATGTTAGATTCAAATTCTGTATCTGCCGATTACGTATCTACACGTAGAAATCTTATAAAGAATCATGTTGTGCCTTTAATTTCAGATACTTTTGAATTATCTAAAATAAATTTAGATTTTTTAGAGAATATTCAAACTCAACTCGTTAATAGGGATAATTTAGCTCCAACAACCATAAATCAAATTATGGGATCCATAACTCTTGCTCTTAATTATGCTAAAAAGAAAAATTATATTTTACCCTATACTGCAATCAAGGTTGATAACATTAAAATTAAAGGAAAGATTAGAGGAATCCTTTCTCAAGAGGAAACATTAAACCTCATGAGTTATTTAACCCTCCATAAGAACAGGAGAATTTATCTATCTTGTTATTTATCGCTAGTAACTGGAATGAGATCTGGTGAAATAAGGGCTTTGAATACAGAAAATATACAAAATGAAATAATTTATGTTGAAAAAGCTTATGCCAATCTAGCAGGCTTTAAAGAGCCAAAGGGCAAAAAATCACGCGTTGTACCATGTCCTAATTCTTTAATTGATGAACTAAGATTATTTGCAGCATCAAACCCTTATCCTAATAAAATCGAAGGTCTTGTGTTTTGGAGTGCTCGAGGTGGACAGGTTGTATCTTCTCATTATTTTAATGCTAAGTTTAAAGAAAGTTTGATTGCTTCAAAAACTTTAACAATAGATGAAATTGAAAAAAGAAATATATCATTCCATTCATTAAGACATATGGCAAATACCCTTTTAAGAGGTTCTGTAGATGAATATATCTTAAGATTAACAATTGGTCATAGCAGTGAACAAATATCTGATATTTATTCACATATCGAAGAAAAAGCATTGAACAGTATTAGAAATGCACAGATACAAAATATTCTACCACTAATTGGAATCGATAAAAGGTAATAAATGGCAATATTATAATTTACAAATTGTAACACTTTAGTTAATTTTATTGGAGCTATAAATGTAGTCACAAATTTTATAATTTTGAGAATGCTTAATTAGTTTTTGGAAACCCAATAATATTTTATAAGAATATCCTCTACCCATGGTTTATTGTATGCTATTTATGAATATAAAAATTTTGTTTAATTAACAAAGTATTTGACTATATTTGTTGTAATAATATTTTTATACTTCTTATTTAATTCATCAACCCCAGATTCTTCGCCTTAAAATAATAATTTGCATTATAGTTATAAATAGTAATAATCCAGATACAATAATAAAAGCATATGGGTTTTTAGCACCAAGGATTCCTGCCACATTAATACCTAATAGTCCTGTAATAAGTCCCAAGGGTAAAAAAATGACGGTAACAATTGATAACATGTACATCGTACTATTCATTCGGCTAATAAGTTGGCTTTCTAGCTCATCTTGTGCTACTGCAGTTCTTTCCTTTGCTGTTTCTAGATCTTCAACATATCGAGTTAATCGATCAGTAGTTTCTCTCAAACTTGTTAAATCATCAGATGAAAAAAAGTCAATTTTTTCTGTTTGAATTCTAGTAAATATTTCTCGTTATGGAGTCAGATAACGTTTCAATCCTATTATTTGTCGACGGAGCTCACTTCTTACTTTTCTAAGCGGATTGTCTTTCTGTTCAAATATTTCTTCCTCCAGATCATTAACTTGATCGGATATACTATGTATAGATTCTGCCATACATACAGAAATACTTTTTGTTAAGTGCGATAAAAACTCACCTTCAGATTTTGGATCCTCACCATTTAATATTTCATTTCTCAAATCGTCAACGGCCATTACTTTGCGACGCCATATTGAGATTATGCTGTTTGGTTCAACCCAAAATCTAAGTGATAATATATCATCAGGATCAGCTCCAGGATTTAGATTGATACTTTTTAGAATCATTAGAATACCATTCTTATGAATAAAATATCTAGGTTGGGTATCTTCCGCTAAAAGAGCTTCAAGTACAATGCTATCAACATTGCTAGCATTGTTTAACCAAGCATGGTTTCTTGAATATTATAATCTAGATCTATCCATAACAATCCATCTTTAGGGTTTAACTTTTTCATATTATCACCATTTAATTTTTTGGTAGCACCTTCGTTTCTTATTAAAATAGCAGAAAATTTATTTGAGGCATTCATAAATAGACACTTCTTTGATTATAAATTTTATAATCTATGTTAAATAATATCGGTTATGGTAATTAAAGCAAGGATAAACTTTATTAATTGATAATTTTGTTATTATATTATCATAATTAAATTCATAACAACTGCAAATATCATAAAAAGATGGTATTTATAAGCTTTTATCCTTACTATATTAATGATAAAAAAGACTGATGAAGTAATTGTTTTTGTTGCAATTGATTGAGTAGCTTCAGTTGTTTAATTACTTACAGCTGTCATTCAAGTTGATAATAATCCAACCAATCACAGTGAAAGGAAAACTTCATCCACAGTGGATAGTATGCTACAAAAGAAACAAAGGACAAAGTATTTCATCGTTAAAACAGAATACCGACTTTCAGATTGCTGATAGACGCATAAATATTAATTATTTCTAACTTTTTCAATAGCTGAATGAAGACTCATCCTATTTATAAGTCCTTTTATTTTCTTTCTTTTTTCCATATCAAATGGAATTTGATAATTTACTGTCAAGTTGTTCGATAAAGCAAAATCTATGTCAGCTTTTGATAATATAAAATCATCCAAAGATGATAAAAGTTTCTCCCCTTTTTCGGTTCTTACAAAGGCAATTGATACACCATCTTTGTTATATCCTTCATCCCTTGATGTAATTCCCCAGAAATCACCTATAGTAAGA
>CAYWGU010000043.1:0-13556 GCA_964457975.1 uncultured Spirochaetaceae bacterium
CCAACTCTGAAGCATCAGAAAGACAGTCCTGAATTTTCTGGAAATTCTTTGTATTAATTATAAAATCAAGATCAGGAAAACTTTCCATATCACATAGCCCCCACAAATAGATAACTTCAATGATACATTCAAATAAGAAATAAATCAAATAAAATCCATTAACACTTAATCACCGCATTAATTATGTTAATTGGTAGTAATAATATTTCAAAGTAGCGAAAGGGAAATATTCAGATTTGGTAAAAGGACTTATAAAAAAGCCAGTAACGTGAAAAGCGGTCTATACAATTGATGAAAACTATCTATTGAAGCAGTTAAATTATTTAAAAACATTGTAATATATAGTAGTAGGTAGAAAATGGCATGTTAAATTCAATAATTTCTGATGCTAAATAAGGGATGCTTTTTAGCTTGCAATGGAATGAAAAAATCTGAAAATATTTATTAAATATTTGTAAAAAAAGTGTGCTATAATGCAATAACATAGTTAGATTTCGGAGTTACTGCCAAAATTGATAAAATATCTAAGATGGCCAATATTGATTGAGTTGCAAAGAAAACAGTTCTAGTAATGAGTCCTTATTTCGTAGTAAGCAAGATTTCCAGGTTGCTCGGTAATGTAGAACTTTTGAGAACTGCTACAGAAGAAGATTCTGCAATCTTAGTATAATTGATACTTTGTTTATTTAAAATATAACTTGAGATGATTCTGCTGTAACTAATGTAAATAATGCTTCTCAATATTTAGCGATGGATATTGAAACCCTTACTCATGATAAGGTTTGTTAGGTTTTTTACTTCTTACTTATGATTTGATGTAATTGGTGTAATCGCAGACCTTATAAGTTTTGCAGCAGAGGCACATTTATGTAAAACTATCTTGAATGCAATAGCCTTTCAAGCATATGATATATTTAAAACTTTAGAAAAAATTTCTGAAATTATAATAAAAGAATTGAAAGATGAAGGTGTGATTACAAATAGTGAACCATTGATAAAATTTTAAGTAGATTTATTGGGTATTCCACTCATTAGTCAGAAGTTGTTGAAACAACTGATTTGGTTGTTGCATAAGCTGATGGATTGAGCCTCTGAATTTGTAAAATTTTGATAAACTTTTCTTTCGAGGTGAAGATTAAAAACGTTGGGAACCTTGTTTGTGTGAATCAGAAAAAGAAAGTAGAGCAATAAAATGGAGAAAAGCTGTTAAGCTTACCTTTCATTGGGTTGGCAACGATGGCAATTGATATTATTCTATTGTTATTATAAGGATGAGATATGTTGAACTTTGACTCGCAGATGGTAACAATAATCAAAGCTGTAATTCAAATTTCTTTTATTGCTTGGCTTTTCTACCAATTTTATTTGGCATTGGATAGATCAAGAATACAAAGAATGGTAAGAATGGTAGCAGTTGCATTAGCTGTATTTACGGTAGCTTATATTTTTAAGCTAAATATTTTAACGACTTTATTTGAATTATTAGCAGTACCTTATGTTGTTTTTTTATGTATTATTTTCCAAAGTGAACTTAGAAGATCCTTCTCTGGAGGATGGCTTGGTAAGTCTAGATTAAAGCTTACAACCTTTGCTTCCATAACAGATCAAATCGAAACTGTTTTAAGTGCATGCATAACATTAAAAAACAAAAGAAGAGGAGCTCTTATAGTATTTCATAGAAGGGATGCCTTAACATCAGTAATAAACTCTGGGACTTTTTTGGATGCGCAACTCTCAAGTCAATTAATACTTACAGTATTTGACCATGACACTCCACTTCATGATGGTGCCATTGTAATCAATGGAAATAAAATAGTAGCCGCTGGTTGTTACTTACCCTTGTCGGAACAAACAGATATTAAGAAAACCTTTGGTACTCGACATAGAGCAGCTCTTGGAATATGTGAGGAAACAGATGCTGTTGTAATTGTTGTATCAGAGGAAACAGGTGCTTTAACTCTTGCTTACAATGCTGGCCTTTATTATGATTTATCTAGAGAGCAGATAAACAGAATTCTTCCTGCTTTATTCTCCAATCAAGAGGTTGGAAAAAATGAAGATGCGAAAAAGGAGGCTTCTGATGAAAAGAAATAGAACGATTCAAGTAATTCTTGATCATTGGCAGGTAAAGCTTGTTTCTCTTTTGTTGGCAATCTGTGTTTACTTTCTAGTATCCTTTAGTTCAACAGAAAATAGAATGATTGAGATACCTCTTGGTGTAGTTCTTCCTACTAATTATATAGCAGAGAGCCTTGTCCCTTATTCAGTTTCTGTGAATATTAACGGTTCTGAAAATATAATATACTTAATTGATCCAACTTTAATAACAGCCAATGTTGACTTTAGCAAAGTCTCAAGTTCTGGTATTTCACGTGAACCAATAATATTAGATTACGATGAAAAGGTATTTAGAAAAGGTAATATTTCAGTTTTTACTGTTCCATCAGATATTAGAATTTCATTCAAGGAAAAGAACTCCGGTGAATAAAATTGGTGTTGATATAGTAAATATTTCTCGAATGGAAAAATTAAGTGAATCTGCAATAAAAGGTATTTTCAATGAAAAAGAAATTGAATGTGCAAATGCTTTTACAAATAAAAAAGCCATGGCAGAATACCTTGCAGGACGCTTTGCCTCCAAAGAAGCTTTATCAAAAGCACTAGGTGTTGCCTTTACAAAACTCAAGCCTTCTGAAATAGTGGTAACAAATCTAGATGGTGGAAAGCCAGTACTGCATTTGGAAGGACAATCAAAAAAGAATTTTCCAAATTTAAAATGTGAGATTTCAATCTCGCATGATAATCCCTGTGCTGTTGCTGTTGTACTTGTTGAGGAAATAAATGGCTAGGGAAGATTGGAATAGACCTCCTCTTCAACCAGTTGAAGAAGGTTACAAACGTTTTGCACTTAAGGTGTCTTACGATGGTAGAGCCTTCAATGGTTGGCAGAGACAGAAAAATGGTATTGGTGTTGAGCAGGTAATAGAAAAGGCATTATTTAAAATGCTTAAAGAACCTATTAGAATAATTGGCGCAGGAAGAACAGATAGTGGTGTGCATGCAATAGGACAGTTTTGTCACTTTGAAACATCCCATACAAACATTCCTGCACGAGCATTCTTAAGTGTTATTAATTGCAATTTACCACCTACAATTAGAATATTAAAATGTGATGAGGTGGATGGTTCTTTCCATTCACGATATTCAGCATTTGCTCGTGAATATAAGTATTACTTTAAAAGAGAAAATGAGATGACAGCAACTGATAATGGTTTCATCTCAAAGGCAAAGAGCCTACCTTCTGTTGACTTATTAAATAGTTTTGCAAAATATTTGCTTGGAACCCATGATTTTACTACATTTACCTCAACGGGTGATGTTTCACCCTCTAAATGTCGCGATATTTATGAATCCTATTGGACAATGGAAAAAGATAAATGGGGTTATGATTTATTGGTATATACAATATGTGGTAATGCCTTCTTATATAAAATGGTACGAAGTCTTGTTGGAACTCAAATGGTTTTTGCATATAAGAAAAAAACTCCAGAAGAGTTTAAAGAGATTCTTGATAGTAAAAATCGTAAGAGAGCAGAAACTACGGCCTCTCCTAATGGATTATTCTTATATAGAATATCATATGATAAAGACGAATATAAATGGTTTGAAGAAACTGCAATTTCTGTTGGCTCTCTTGTTAATAAAGATGGGGACAAACAGAATAATTAGCTGGGGATATAATGGAAAGTAGCAATACAGATAAGAAAAAAATAAATGAATCTTTAAATAATCTCTTAACTCTTTTTGATGAAAGTGAGGCTATATTAAAAGGTACGACTTTACCTACCAATCCTACTAAAAAGAGTGAATATAATTTAGAAGAACTTGTTGAAAATATTGCCACTGGAAAGGTTTTGCAACATAAAGTATCTGCAGTAAAAGAAAATGCTGCACCAGAATTATCAAATGGTGGTGAAAGCAACATGGCAGGATTATCATTATCACAAAGATTGAAAGCAAAACTAAATTCAGCCAAATCACAAGACACCTCATCTGAACAAAATAAAGAAAGGGTGCCTAATAATAATTCATCACAGGAGCCCTCGCTTGCATCTAGGTTGACTCAAGCACCGCAGATAAATAATAATCCGAAACGAAAGGGCTTTGGTAATGCCTTTGATGCTTCAAAGGCATCGTATCAAGAACTTCACGATTATGTTATGAACTGCACTCACTGCAACGAATGTAGCAATCGCCTTAATGTATTGTTTGGAGAGGGTAAGTTGCCAAGTCGATTGATGGTTATTGGAGAAGGCCCTGGAAGAAGTGAAGATGCAACAGGTAGATTGTTCGTCGGTCCCTCAGGTGACTTCTTAAGCAAATGGCTATCTAGCATACATTTGAATATGAGAGAGGATGTGTATCTATCAAACATAGTGAAATGCTTTAGTGGAACAAATCCAACACCCCAAAGAGCCAATTATTGCAAGCAGTTCTTAGAAAGACAGATTGATTTTGTAAAGCCTGATGCACTTCTTGTTTTAGGCAAAGTTGCTGCAAATTCTTTACTTAATAATGAACTTCCTTTGAATCAAATGCGAGAAAAAGATTTAAGTTTTAAAGGTATTCCTGTTGTTGTAACCTATCATCCTGCAGCAGTTCTAAGAAATGAACAGTGGAAGAGACCTGTATGGAATGATTTAAAAAGAACAGCTTCCATACTGCAGATTGATCTTACAAGGAGATAAGAAATTGTTTGTCAAAGTATTACTCGACTTACCTTTTTCAAAAGAACTAACTTATTCAGTTCCTCCTTTGCTAGGCGATGAAGCTATTATTGGAAAGAGAGTGGAGGTTCCCTTTCGCTCTTCAAAAAAGAAAACAGCATACATTGTAGAAACACTTGAATCTGTAGATGTTAAATACAAAATTAAAGAAATTAACAAAATAGTTGATGATGAGCCTTTGTACGGAAAAAATGAGATAGATCTGGCCTATTGGATGGCAGATTTCTATTTATGTTCTCCCGGTGAGGCATTAGCACTTCAGATTCCTGGAGGAAGAAGAGATAAGGTAGTATCAATATCTCTTGCAGAAGAAGATATATCAACAGCTCCTGTTGAAAACCTTTCAAGTTATCAAGAGACAGCAATACAGGAAATAACCTCAAAAAAGGACAAGCTTTATTATCTTTATGGCGTTACTGGCTCCGGTAAATCAGAAGTATATTTCAAATGTGCAGAGCAGGTAATTAAGGAAGGTAAGCAGGTAATATATCTTGTTCCTGAAATTACACTAACCCACCAATTGGTACAGCAGGTAGGAAAGAGATTTGAGGGTAAAGTTGCAATACTTCATTCTGGAATGACTGGAAGTCAAAGACTATCTCAGTGGAGAAAGATTAAACGAGGAGAGGTTTCAATTGCTATTGGAGTTAGATCTGCAATCTTCGCTCCCTTTGAAAACCTAGGCCTTGTAATAATAGATGAGGAGCATGAGAATTCCTACAAGAGTGGACAAACACCACGTTATCATGCACGACAGATTGCGCAAAAAAGATGCACTCAATCTAATTCCACAATGGTTATGGGCTCAGCTACTCCTTCTCTTGAATCCTGGAAATTGATGAAGGAAGGACGAATTAAAAGATTGGATCTTCCTTACCGTGTAGGGGATGGAACAATACCTAACATGAGAATTATCGATATGTTAGGTGAGAGATCTCTTATTTCAACAGAACTTCACGAGGCTATAGAGCAAACCCTTAAAAACAAAAAGCAGATAATTCTATTCTTGAATAGACGAGGTTTTTCATATTTCTTCCACTGCAAAAGCTGTGGTTATGAGATGAGCTGTCCTCATTGTTCGGTAGCCCTTACCTATCATAAAAATGATAATAGCATGGTTTGTCATTATTGCGGTTACAAAGCACGCCCAATTAAAGTGTGTCCTGACTGCAATTCTCTTGATGTTGGCTATAGTGGTTTTGGAACTGAAATGGTTGAGATGGAAATAAAAAATCAATTTCCTTTTGCTACAATTGATAGATTGGATGGAGATGTTGCCAAGGTAAAAAAGAATGTCTTCAAGGTTCTTGATAAGTTTAAATCAGGTGAGACCAATATACTTCTTGGAACTCAAATGGTTGCAAAAGGCTTTAACTTTCCTAATGTTGAACTTGTTGGAATTGTTTTAGCCGATTCTGGTATAAATATTCCTGACTTCAGAGTACAGGAGAGAACCTTTGGTTTGATAACACAGGTTGCAGGTCGAGCTGGTCGTTTCTCAAGCAATGGTTAGGTTTTTATTCAAACCTACAAACCAAGAAATGATGCAATACAATATGCCGTTCATTCCAACAGTGAGGAATTCTATAAGAATGAATTGGATGTTAGAAAGATGACAGGATTTCCACCATATTCACGGCAGCTAAACCTTGTTATTCGAGGAAGAGAATTAAAAAAGGTAGAAGACTCTTCTTTTACAATCTTTGAAATTTTAAATACTCTATGTGACTCTCTTTCTCCTGCATTTAAAGAGAAACCAGAAATAATTGGTCCTAGTGAATGTCCCATTGCAAAGATAAATAATAACTTTAGATACAATGTCTTAATACAACATCGTGATATAAGAATTAGTCAGTGGCTTGTTAAAAGTATGCTTGAAAACTATAAAATGCCATCAACCTTATATCTTGAAATTGATGTTGATCCCTTGCAAATGCTATAGCATATGACCATATTAGCAACCTGTTATTGTTGGTTTTTTAGTTATATCCGGTTGTAAAATTACCGGTAATTTATTTTATAAAAGGTTCTTAATCCAATTATGAATATACTTTTATACGAATATGCTAGATACCTTAAAAAACTAATAAATAAAGTCTTATATTAATTCATTGTTTTTCTATTTTATTGATTGAGAGTAGTTTTGTTTAAATACAATAACCATCATAAATAAATATTTTACCATTTAATTTATTTGATAATATAGAACCGGCTTTTCACCCATAGTACTTACATTTTGTTCTATAACTACTATTTCTTTATTTAAATTTTTTATCCAGAATGTATTATAAAAGGTACCCAATAATAATCTTCCTGAATCTAAAAATAAAATGCCCAAATCTTTAATACTTAAACAAATATAAATTCTTTTTTCAAAGCCAATTAGTATAATAAAATTGAATTTAGATATTATTGTTTCTTTGTATTTATGTATACTTCAGGCAGCCGCGACAAATTAGATAAGATGTAAAACGATAATTATTTGAGAATATTAATAAAAATTCCATTTTAGTCAAAGAGAAGCGTTTTTATAAAAAAGAAAAAACAATCAAAAGATTATATGGACTATAAAGTAAAACCCACTAGAAAAAATAATTCTTCATTTTTAGTGATTAATGATATGTTTTTTGATAGTATTAGGATTCCCTTAATCTTCCAAAAGTAAAGGGGATAATTGCATGTGTCGTTTCTTTTAAGTATTTTATACAAGTCATTTAATATATCAATTACTGATTTTGCATCATTATGCTTCCTAAAGAATCAAAGTTCCAATCCACTATAAACAAAGTGAATTGTTAACATAGCTTGAGAATCATCTCTTAAGCCTTCTATGCTAATAATTTCTTCCTGTTCTTTGGAAAAGTAACTGCAACTTGTATGTATTTGAAAGAAGCAAAAAAAAGGGGGCCAATAATGAAATATATTGGTGCATTAGATCAAGGAACAACTTCATCAAGATTTATAATATTTAATGATAAAGGTGAGATTGTCAATTCTCATCAAATGGAACATAAACAGATTTATCCAAAACCTGGTTGGGTTGAACATGATCCCTGGGAAATTTGGGATAATTCATGTAAATGTATTGTAACTACTTTAAAAACCAGTAATTTAGAAGGACTCAATATTTCTGGTATTGGTATTACAAATCAGAGAGAAACAGTTATTGCTTGGAACCCCATTTCTGGTAAGGTGTGGTATAACGCAATTGTTTGGCAAGATTTAAGAGGTACTGACAAAATTGATGAAGTAACTAGAAAGGTAGATACTGATTGGGTAGCAAAAAAAACAGGTCTAAGAATGAGTCCTTATTTTGCTGCAAGTAAGATTTCCTGGTTGCTTGATAATGTAGAAGGCTTAAGAGCTGCTGCAGAAGAAGGTGATGTAATCTTTGGAACAATTGATACTTGGCTTACTTGGAATCTGACTGGCGGTGATTCAGTTGTAACTGATGTAACCAATGCCTCTAGATATTTATTGATGGATATTAAAACTCTTCAATGGGATGATGAGATGTTGGATTTGTTTGATATTCCACATGGTTGTCTTCCTAAAATTGTTCCCTCATCAGGTACAATATTTGGCGCAACATCTACTAGTGGCCCTTTAAGAACAGTAGTTCCTGTATGTGGTATTTTAGGTGACCAACAAGCTGCTTTGTTTGGGCAGGCTTGTTTTACAGAAGGACTTGTTAAGAGCACCTATGGTACAGGTTGTTTCCTTCTTATTAATACGGGTGATAAACCTTGTATTTCAAAGAATGGATTGCTTACAACAGTTGCATTTCAAATGGAAGGACAAAAACCTGTATATGCTTTGGAAGGCTCCATTGCAGTAGCAGGTTCCCTTGCTCAATGGGCTAGAGATAGTCTTGAGATTGTAAAGTCTCTTAGAGAACTTGATGAATTGGCAAGTAGTGTTGACGATTGTGGAGGTGTTTATATTGTTCCAGCTTTTAGTGGTTTATTTGCTCCTTATTGGAGATCGGATGCACGTGGTGTTATCGCAGGTCTTACGGGTTTTGCAACAAAGGCCCATTTATGCAAAGCAATTTTGAATTCTACAGCATTTCAGGTTTATGATATATTTAAAACTATGGAAAAAGATTCTGAAATTGAAATTAAAGAATTGAAAGTTGATGGTGGACTTACAAATAGTGAACCATTAATGAAGTTTCAAGCAGATCTATTAGGAATTCCTGTAATTAGGCCAGCAGTTGTTGAAACAACTGCTTTGGGTGCAGCTTATGCTGCTGGATTGAGCCTTGGAATTTGGAAGAATCTAGATGAACTTCGCTCCCAATGGAAAGAGAAAAAACGTTGGGAACCTGGTATGTGTGAATTGGAAAGAGAAAGTAGAGTAATAAAATGGAGAAAAGCTGTTAAGCGTACCTTGAATTGGGTAGGCAACGACGACGATTAATACTATTTTATCGTTATCAATGAATGAGATATGTCGAATTTTGACTAGCAAATTGTAACAATAATTAAAGCTGTAATTCAGATTTTCTTTTTGACTGGGTTTTTCTACCAATTTTAGTTGGCATTAGATAGATCAAAAATACAAAGAATGGTATGAATAATAGCAGTTGCTTTAGCAATATTTACGATAGCTTATATTTTCAAGCTAAATATTTTAACGACTTTATTTGAGTCATTAACAGTACCGCTTGTTTTTTTATGCATCATTTTCCAAAGTGAGCCTAGAAGGTGCTTTTCTGGGGGATGGTGTGGTAAGTCTAGATTAAAGGCATTCAAGGTTCTTGATAAGTTTAAATCAGGTGAGACCAATATACTTCTTGGAACTCAAATGGTTGCAAAAGGCTTTAACTTTCCTAATGTTGAACTTGTTGGAATTGTTTTAGCCGATTCTGGTATAAATATTCCTGACTTCAGAGTACAGGAGAGAACCTTTGGTTTGATAACACAGGTTGCAGGTCGAGCTGGTCGTTTCTCAAGCAATGGTTAGGTTTTTATTCAAACCTACAAACCAAGAAATGATGCAATACAATATGCCGTTCATTCCAACAGTGAGGAATTCTATAAGAATGAATTGGATGTTAGAAAGATGACAGGATTTCCACCATATTCACGGCAGCTAAACCTTGTTATTCGAGGAAGAGAATTAAAAAAGGTAGAAGACTCTTCTTTTACAATCTTTGAAATTTTAAATACTCTATGTGACTCTCTTTCTCCTGCATTTAAAGAGAAACCAGAAATAATTGGTCCTAGTGAATGTCCCATTGCAAAGATAAATAATAACTTTAGATACAATGTCTTAATACAACATCGTGATATAAGAATTAGTCAGTGGCTTGTTAAAAGTATGCTTGAAAACTATAAAATGCCATCAACCTTATATCTTGAAATTGATGTTGATCCATTGCAAATGCTATAGAATATTTGATATTATATTTTTCTTTTTTTGCTTATCAAGGAGATAATACTTTCTGTAATTAGCAGGTGATATTTTCATTTTTCCTTCAAATAATAATGTAAAGAAAGTAAAATAGATGGGCTATAATTAATCCTCTTCCTTTTGCATATTAACGTGATACTTAGCTTGATGATTAAAGAATCAAATTTATTTAAGAATTAAGTAGATTGCTTCAAGGTGAAATACTAAGGGCTTTGTATAGTTCAAACTCTGATAAAATAGTTGATATGAATGGTGATTTGAATCCTTCTGATTTCTTTGATAGAAATTGGGATAGACCTTATCCAAATAATGTTAGGTAATAAACAGCCACTCTTTTCAGGGTGGCTGTTTTATTGTAATTGTAACTACATATTAAAGTTATCGATATGTGAGTCTTCTTATCAATATTATTTATCTAGTCCTGTACTTTAATTACAGATTTAACAATATTGGCTTTATCTGCAACAGATCTGTCCATTGCATTTTGAACATCATCAAATTCAAATATATTGGTAACTACATCACTTGGATTAATCTTTCCACTAGCTACTGCTTCAATTGCTTTAGGATAAATGTGTCTGTATCTAAATACAGTTTTAATGGTTAGCTCTTTATCTAGGAGAAGGCTCATTGGTAGGGTCATCTCTCCTGTTTTAGAATATCCAACACAAACCAGGTTGCTTCCTTTCTTTAATGCGTGAATACTAAGTCTTGTTGTTATTTCAGTTCCCGCTGTTTCAAAAGCAATATCGAACCCGGCTTTGTCTGTAATTTTATCAAACTGTTCAAGAAAATCCTTATCAAGAGAGTTTACAACATTGGTGGCACCCATCTTTTTAGCTTGAGCTAATCTATTTGGAAGAATATCAACAACTGTTATGTTATTTAGTCCGTAGGATTGTAGTGCTAGGAGTGTCATTAGACCAATGCAACCGGCACCAAAAATTATAGCTTTTTGTCCAATATGAGCATCTCCTTGAGCCGCTGCATGAAAACCTACTGCTAAAGGTTCAATTAAAGCCCCATTCATCGAACTTACATTGTCTGGTAGTTTAAAACATAGGGAAGCAGGGTGGGCAGCATATTCTTGAAAAACTCCATCAATTGGAGGTGTTGCAAAAAATATTACATCTGGACAAAGGTTGTATCTTCCTGTTTTACAGAATTCACATTCTCCACAGGTAGCACCTGGCTCTAATGCCACTCTATCTCCAAGTTTAAGGTTTTTTACATCCTTACCAAGTTTAGTTACAACTCCACTTGCTTCATGACCTAATACAAAGGGAGGTTCAACTATATAGTTTCCTATGCGACCTGTTTCATAATAGTGCAGATCAGAACCACATACTCCTACATATTGTATTTTTACCAATACTTCATTGTCTTTAGGATTTGGTATCTCGCGATTGGTATAACCAATCTTCCCAATTCCTTCCATTACTGCGACTTTCATTTCATTGCTCATATTATTGTCCTTCTGTTATTTGTTTCATTTTTTTAATAGCTATTAAAGTTGCTGATTTACAGGTTTAATTGCTTTTTGAAAAGTTCGATATTGTGATGCTTATTTAAGACATAAAGATTTTTTGATATAATTTTCAATTATCAATTTATTAATATTTCCTAAATCTTCTGATTAAAGTTCAACTTCGTGTTCCCTGCAAATAAATTGCAAGGTTTATCTCCTGAGTTTGTTTCATAAAAAGGCTCTACAATACTAAAATCACAGCATTTTAGGGAATATATCAACTATTTTCTTAACCCCACAAAGTTTTCCATAATATCAATCTCCTTAGAATAAATTTGTATATCTATAAATGTTAAAGTTTAATATATTTTACTAAATCGATTAAATATTTATTTATAAATAATTTTTATAATTTAAAACCAATAATCTAATTATATTTTACCCTGCACTTCTTGTATTTAAAAAATTATAAGGTCTTAATTCCTTTTTCACTTATTGAAACTAATTTGGTATTAATCAAATGATCTCCATAGACAAAAGATTTCCCATTAATTCTACTTAAAAGAAGATTTGCAGCCTTTTCTCCAATAGCTTGAGTGTCCTGCTGAACGGCTATTATCTCTTCTTTGATATTTTTCATCCAGAAAGCATTATCAAATGTTCCAAACAATATATCTTTTTGAAGTGTTATATTGTGTTTCTTAAAATAAGTAAATGCGCCAAATGCACAAAGATCATTGCCCGATATTATACAATCTACTTTCTTTACGTTGAGCACATAATCGAGTATTTCACTCCATTCAGGGTCTTCTGCCAATTCACTATATACCATAGGTCTGGTTTTGCCAAAAATAATACATTCTTCATCTATTGGTAAGTTGTTTTGTACCATTGCATCTTTAAATCCATCGATTCTCATTTGGAAAGTATCATCATATTTACTGGAAATAAAGGCTATTTTACTAGCTCCTCTCTTTATTAGTTCATTGGTAAGGTTAAAACCTCCTAAAGTATTAGTAATTAAAACAGTATCTCGTCTTATATTGATTGGTTTTCTATCTATAAATACAAGAGGTATGTTCTTTATAATTGGCTCTAATTTTGTCCAATCGTGATTAACAGGAATAACAATAATTCCAGCTAAATCCTCAAGTCTACAAATTTCTAGTTGGCTTATTTCTTTCTCAACACTTTCATGAGAGTTTATATAAAAAAGTTCATAGCCATTTTTAAATAATATTTCTTCAATTGCAGCGCCTATCTCATGATAAAAGTAATGGCTCAAGTTTGAAACAATGAATCCTATCATTTTTGATTGTCCATTTCGTAATTTTCTAGCTGTAGGATTTACTCTATAATTTAACTCTCTAATAGCTTCTTCTACCAATTTTCTTGTTTCGTCTTTGACGTTACAAGAATTATTAATAACATGAGAGACAGTTGCTGTTGAAACACCTGCTTTGATTGCTACATCTTTCATTGATACTTGTTGTGATAGCATAATTCCCTACTTTTAATCGATTTTATGATTTATAATAGACCAAGTTATCATAAAAAGCAAATATTTTATAAAATTTTTCAATAAATGGTCATAAATTGGCAAATCTACTGAAAAAATGGAAAATTGTAAACTATTTTTACTCAACAATGGTCTAGCCTTCCAATTTTTAGTTAAAATTTAAAAAAAAGAATGCCAGAGTGCAATAATTTCATTATATTTTTTAAAAAATGGTATTTATCTACAAATAGTCAACAAATGGATAGTAAAATATTTTATTAGGGTATTTTGATTTATTTCGATAATTATATATTTAATTTTTTAATAAAAATAAATTTAATTACTTACTGTTATTATAAATAAAAAATTTTATATATGATATTTA